>JAGVJV010000219.1 GCA_020050965.1 Parachlamydiales bacterium | reverse complement strand
TGCTTCCATAATTCCCACTGAGGCCCCGTCATTTTTCGCAGCAAAGATATAGCTAGAGTAAGATTATTGGAATTTAGAGCATTTTGAAACTGCTGACTAAGAGAAAGAGCAGCCGGTTTAGGTATTGCAAAGGTGCCAGTCTCTAAGTAGGCCCTCATGCATCCACGAATAACTTCCGGTTTTCCATCCTTTTGGCATTCTTGCAAAACCCTCTTTTCAGCTTTGCCTGCAAATTCAACGAGTTTGGTCAGCAGCTGGATATTTCCAGGATTGCGTACGAGCATGCGTGCTAGATGAGGTTTCCATTCCGCATCTAGACAACGATTGGGAAAACGCAGAACCTGCGCTTCAAATCTAGCAAATAGGGGACATGGGTCTTGGCCGAGTAAATGGGAGGCTACCCAAAGAGCATCTTGGACAATTCCCTGAACCACTTTTTGATCTTTAAAATCCTTTTTTGCACAGGAGTAGAGAAGAAGATCGGCAAACGCTTCCCATGACTCGTCCTTGCGCAACTGCCCCAGCAGCCATCCATCTGCAAAGGTACCAATCAGACGATCTTTTATTTTGGGATCAGATTGCAATTGAATGGATGCAGCATAAGCCCGAGCGATCCGTTGTTTTTGATCTGGTTTTCTTTTCCCAAGCTGAGGAATTTCCACTTCAAAGCAACCTACCGCTTCAGCAGTTTTGGCGACAGTTTCAAAGACCGCGATCACCTCTTCAATAAACCTACCATCCTGAACCAGAGTCTTTAGAAGAGTCTTGAATTTCGACCATAGTGCGCTATCTGCTTTCTGATGAACAAGCAGTTCTGCTAGATCCCGGACAATCGTAGTATCAGTCACGTGAGCGTAACATTTAGTCATTTGGTCTATTAACTGACCAGCTGTTTCGATAGTTAATAGAGGACGTAAATTGGGAAAATAATTCTGCATTACACCCGGATAGGCGGAGAGCAGCTCATTGGAAGTTTTGTTTTTCGATAATAGACGCACAAGAGTGGACTCATAACCTGCCTTTAATGCAGAGGAGGCCCTCATTAGCCGCTGTAAATAAGCGCCTACGAGTTTTACATGAGTTTCGGTCTTACAGAGAGCAATGAGATGATTGAGAGCAAAAGGCAGTGCTTCTTCAGGCATTGTGGAGGCCGCTTCTAGCAAAAAGTCGACCCGTTTTTCATCTTCGAGCCGCCATGCAAACGCCAAAACTTCAGCATCGTTGCAAACTCGCAGAGCCTCCACAGCAGCTTGCCTGGGGGCAGCAGGGCTATTACAAGCCGCTTCAACCACATGGGCAAATTGGCTATTTTTATAAGCCGATTTTAGTCGAGGCATGAGCTTATCGAACTGTTTCATTTTTTCGATGAAGCTCAGTTGATCTGGTAGATCTAAAACGGTTTTAGAATCGATAGGATTATATCCAGCGCTTCCCAATAGCGAGAGGTAGCGGAAAATAGACCAGTAATCATTTTTATGTTTCAAGACCTGATAGACCTCTATCAGACGAGGATCAATGGAGTCTAAAGCGATATTAGAGCATTGCTGAGGTGTTAAGAGAGTCAGCCCATTAATAAAAGCAAGGTACAATGGAGATTGTTTCTGATTTAATTCCGCCATGATGGAATTGAAGCAGAAGTCATACTGACAAGGAAGCTGTACAAAGAGATTCTTTCCCCAAGAGAGCTGCAATTGGTTTTCAGAAACGATACGGCATTTCTCTCCCACGCGAGCCTCAAGAGATCCCAGCACTTGCAAAACCCAAAGACTTCGAGTCATCTCATGATTAAGTAAATATTGACTGAAAAGTGATTCTGTTTTTAGCTCTCTTTTCTCCGTTGGCGGATATTTTTGGAAATGGGCGAAATAGAGGGGAGTCGCATTCAAGAAATAGGCGAGTAGAGCATCGTCGTCTCCTTCAGGAAGAAGGGCTTTTCCCGCTTCGTAAGCAACAGCAAATTCGAGTTCAGTGCGCCCCTCAAAAAAACAATTACAAATGGGAGACCCTTCTTTCGTGGTCAAATCGGCCCAATACTGACCCAATTCAGTAATCTCGAGAGGTGGAGCTCCCTGTACCATCTCAGGAGCTGGTAGAGTAAGATGCGTGCAGGAGGGATCGGTCGGAGTTATCGGTGTCGACATCGAGTGCTATTTCCTCAAAAAATATAGTCTATCTAGAATATAGTTCTTGCGGCTTGAAGAAGAAGGGTATCTCGATCTTTGCCGTCTCAGAGCTATCTGAACCGTGCACCGCATTTTTCTCGATTGTCTTAGCAAAATCGGCGCGGATGGTTCCAGGAGCAGCCTCTTTAGGATTTGTTGCGCCCATGAGCTCACGATTTTTTGCAATCGCATTTGGCCCTTCTAAAACTGTCACGAGAATAGGCCCTGTGATCATGAAAGCGACCAGTTCGCCGAAGAAAGGGCGATGAGCGTGGACATTGTAGAAAGCCTTAGCTTGATCGACAGAAAGAAAAACCATTTTTGCTGCAATGATCTTAAGCCCAGCCTTCTCGAAGCGGCTAAGGATGGCGCCAATGTTGTTGTCTGCCACCGCATCGGGCTTGATGATCGAAAGTGTACGTTCAGTTGCCATTAAAATACTCCTTGAAATTTCAGTGAGCGTAATTATAGACTAGACATTCATTTATGTCCTACGGAAATTATCCAGATTTGATACATGTGCGCCGGGTGCTGGTGATCAAGCTCCGCCATTTAGGCGATGTGCTGCTCTCCACGCCCGTCCTATCACATCTACAGAGGACCTTACCCAACGCCCAAATCGACGCCTATATCTGGGAAGAGGCCGCACCGATGCTCGATGGCCACCCAGCTCTCTCCAACCTCATTCTCCATCCCCGCAAATGGAAAAAACTCCCCCTCCTTGAGCGCATCGGCAAAGAGCTCGGCCTGTTAAAAAGGATCCGCGCTCAAAAATATGACCTGATCATTAACCTTACCGAAGGGGACAGAGGAGTAATAGCCGGTTTTGTAAGTGGAGCAAAGATTAGAGTTGGAATTGACCCAGGTGGAAAAAAGAGAAAGCTGTTGACCCATTTAGTGAAACCGTGCCCTACCTATCGGCATACGGTTGAAAAAGATCTCGATGCCCTCCGCCGCATCGGCCTATTTCCCGAGCTCGATGAACGGGAGCTCTATTTCCACGTGCCTGAAGAGGCAAAAAAATGGGCCAGAGATTTGATTTGCGACGAGCCCTTTGTCGTTGTCCACGCCCCTTCCAGGTGGCGCTTTAAATGCGTGCCGCCCAAACTCATGGCCCAGGTGATCGATCTACTTGGAGAAAAAGTTGTTTTGACAGGCGCGCCATCAGAAAGAGAGTTTGTACAAGAAGTGGCCGATTTGACAAGCGGCGAGGTGATCAACTTAGCCGGAGAAACATCCCTCAAAGAAATGGGCGCACTCATGCAATTGTCTAAGGGTCTCATCACAGTGGATTCGGTTGCCCTCCACATGGCCTCTGCTCTTAAAGTGCCCACTGTTGCCATTTTCGGTCCCACCTCTGAGAAGAATTGGGGCCCATGGCAAAACCCAAGAAGTGTCGTAGTGGCTCAGAAACGTGACTGCCGGCCCTGCCATATGGATGGATGCGGCGGAAGTAAGATGAGCGAATGCCTGTGGAGTTTATCTGCTGAAGAAATCGCCCGGGCCTTTGAAAAAATAAAAATAACAGGATCCTCTCTGGCAGGATCCTGTTAATAAAATTTCTCTTAGCCTCGATAACCAGCCCAGATGAGAATCACTCCCCAGATGGGGACAATAAATTTTAAAAGAATAGAATAGGATGTACCACTTCGTCTAGATGCTAGGAATTTATCGGGGATATACCAACAAGCAATGCCGCGTAGTATCAAGGCCCAGCCCAGCAAAGTGAGCGATAAAAATATATTCCAATTCCAAACATTATATAGATTAACGATTACTAATCCTAAGATCAGGTTGAAGGCACCAAAGAGGAACATCATCCCTGGCATTTTAACGTGATCATCGACGATTTTTTTTCTGTTTTTTGGGGCAATAACATGGATCAACCCAAAAAGAAGCAAAAGTGGCCCCATAATTCTAGCAAGTATCGTTGCTGTGTCGTGCATATTTTTCTCCTAAATTGCTACATATATATCAATTTGGATCCTAGAAATTTAAATATTTATTTGTCAATAGGCTGAGCCGACAATCCTATAATGGGGAGTAGCAAGAGGAGCGATTGTTTGAGGAGCCTGTCTGCTGGAAAAATTGCTCAGGCTTTTGAGTGATTTTCGGTATACAGCTGTTCAACATGTTTTTCTGATAATTCACCAATAAAATTCTCAACGGGTCGGAAAACGCCTCTTATAAAGAAGTAGGAATCTTCCCACTGGCTGAAATTGTTGGCTTTATAGAAAATTTGTGCGGCTTTTAAATTTTTAGTTATTTTGAGCGCTTCTTGGCACACGTCTCTTTCTCGCTGACGGACTAGAGCAATCACTCTAATATCAAAGATAATTTGGATAATAACAACGCTGAATACTAATATAGGAAATATTACTGACATAATTGGCGAGATAAGTAAACCTGCAATGGAAGAGATGATCAC
>JAGVJV010000255.1 GCA_020050965.1 Parachlamydiales bacterium | reverse complement strand
CTTGATATTACCCCCCGAATTTGAATCGAAAATCGGCCAAAATAATCCCGAAAATCGACGAAAACAGAACGGTGCAACTACCTCGGACGAAATTTTTAGCTTTGCGGATATTTTACAGATTCATATACTCGGTAATGAAATCGGAATTCATCATGTTAAATACGAAACTTTTACTTGCCCTATCTCTTGTACTTTCCAGCGCCACTATCGCTAGTGCCGAGGATTATCCATCTTCTCAGGCTTTTGATAATCGGACGGTTGGTAAGATCGATGTCAAAGTCGAGAACCTTCCCGAAGGATCCTCATTCGACCGGAAAGGTGCTTTGGCGAAAATGTCTACCCATGAGGGCGACCATTTTTCCCAATACATTTTCGATCAGGATCTGAAACAGCTGGCCTCCGAATATGATCGAGTTGAACCACAGATGACTGTTAAAGACGGCAAAGTGGACATCACACTGAAGATTTGGCTCCGTCCTACGATTTTCGAGATCGTTTGGCAAGGAAACGAGTACATCAAAACGAAGACCCTCAACAAAGAACTCGACATTAAACCGAAGACTGTCTTTAACCGAACAGACTTCAACAAGGCTTTCAATAAGGTAAAAGAGTACTACATTAAGAAGGGCTATTTCGAGTCGCAGCTCTCTTATGAACTTGTGACCGATCCAAAAACGCAAGATGTAAAAATCGTCATCACCGTCTCCGAAGGTAGATCAGGTAAAGTGGACGATATCGTTTTCCACGGTTTTACATCCAAGGAAGAGAGCGATATCCTCGATAAACTCTATACAAAGAAATACAGCCTTTTGACCAGCTGGCTCACTGGAAAAGGGAAATTCATGGAAGAGGCGCTCGAGCAAGACAGGCTCACCATCTTCAATTACTTGCAAGATGAGGGTTATGCAGATGCTAGAGTCAAAATCCAGATTCTCGAATCTTCCTCACAAGGAAAAGTGATCATCGATATCGCTGCCGACAAAGGGATCCTCTACCATTTTGGCGAAGTCAGCTTTAACGGCAACATCCTCCTCACAGATGACGATGTCGAAAAGGTCTTTTATGCCCGTCCCGAAGGGCTTTACTCGCCAGAAAAACTGCGCAAAACTGCGGAGGCGATTAAAGAGCTCTATGGGAGAAAAGGGTACATAGACACCAACGTCACCTATGAAACTCAGCTAGTTCAAGATTCGCCTACTTACAACGTCCATTTTATTGTCGACGAAGGGCGGGAATATCGGATTGGAATGATCCGGGTGATTGGAAATTGCCGTACCGAGGCGCGCGTCATTTTACGCGAATCGCTCCTGGTCCCTGGCGAGACGTTCGACTCCCTTAAGCTGAAAGTGACACAAGCCCGTTTGGAAAATATCGGCTACTTCAAAACGGTAAACGTCTATGCTGTTCGCACCCAAGACGATGTTTCCTTGGGAGATAACTTCCGCGATATCTATATTGAAGTAGAAGAGACACAGACCGGAAACGTAAGCCTCTTTGGAGGATTCAGCTCAGCCGACAGTATTTATGGCGGTCTCGATTTAACCGAGCGCAATTTCAACTACAAAGGAATTGGATGCATCTTTAGCGATGGCCCAGGAGCTTTACGCGGCGGGGGCGAGTATTTGCACTTGCGCACAAGCTGGGGCGCCAAAGAGAACAGCTATATGGCCTCTTGGGTTAACCCCTATTTCAACGATACGCTCTGGCGCCTCGGGTTTGAATTTGTCGCGACTTTACACAATAAAGTTGTATCGGAGCAATATAACCTAAACACTTACAACTTCAGTGCATTTATCTCTTATCCGATCAACCCTTTCCTCGCCTACGGGTATCGCTATCGAGTACGCAATTATAGCGATTACGTCAGTGAAAGAATTACAGTTTTAAAAACAAACGATGACAAAATTGATAAGCATCACCAGCATGGTGTCCTATCGGCCTTTGGAGCAAATTTAACGTACGATTCAACCAATAGCGCCCTAAAACCTAATCGAGGACTCCGCTCAACTATTGAGGGCGAGATTGTAGGTCTTGGAGGCAACGTCAACTTTTTCCGCGCTGCTTATGTCAATGCTTACTACACACCTCTCTGGAGCCGCGGCTATATGCGTTACCGCTGGGATTGCCGCTTTATTTACCCATTTGGCCAAACGAGCAACTTTGATGATATCCCGATGTCGGAGCGATTCTTCCTAGGAGGCGTCGGTTCGGTTCGCGGTTATAAAGATTTCACCATTGGACCCCATTTTACAATTGTAAACCATAGCGGCACTGATACAAAGAAAAAAGCAGGCGATCCAACTGGGGGTATTTCTTCATCCTTCCTTTCGGTGGACTATATCCAAGAGATTCTTCCCATCTTAGATGCTTTTATCTTTATCGATGCCGGTATGATCTCAGAAAGATCATTCAATTTCGGCACCTATAGAATGAGCTATGGTATCGGCGTCAATATTGAACTGATGGGAAAAATGCCTATTACACTGGGATATGGTGTACCAGTTAACGCTCAACCCGATACAAAGAGACATTTCTTTTTCTCAATGGGTGGACAATTTTAACAACCTCTAGGAGACAATATGATTCGTAAATCACTATTTGCAGCTTTAACTGTTCTTGGACTAAGCGCAGGCGGTTTTGCCAACGACACCAAAAATGTTGCTGTCGTCAATTTTGCCACATGCATGACCGAATCCAAGATCGGTAAGCAAGAGCAAGCCTCATTTGAAAAGCTTAAGACTCAGATGACTTCTCTAGTCAAAGATACTGAGAAGCAGCTGACCGACCTCGCTGCAAAATTTAATGACTCAGATTTTATGGATGGACTCTCTCCTGAAGCTGAAGAAGAAATGAAGATGAAATATCAGCAACTCAGTGAGGAGATGAACCGCTACCAAAATCAGTACTACCAGGCTCTCCAGCAAGCCAATATGCAAATCGTCCAAAATTTAGGGGCAAATATCCAAGACGCTTCTGAAAAAGTGGCCAAGAATAAGAAGCTGACTATGGTCATCAATAAAGAGGCCTGCTTCTTCTTCACACCGACACTCGATGTGACCGAAGCTGTGATTGCAGAGATGGATAAAGCTTTTGAACAAAAAAATGCTCCAGTGGCTAATAATCAGCCTGCTGAAGCTAAAAACATCCCTGCGAAAAAATGAGCTATCCACTCTGGAAACTTGCAGAAATCACTGGATCAAAAGTCCAGGGAGACCCAGAGTACCTAATCACCTCAGTGGCCGACCTAGAATCGGCCACTGCTTCAGACGCCTCTTTCCTCTCTAATCCCCTCTACGCCCCTCTTCTCAAGAAAACTGAGGCCGGAGTGGTCTGCATAAATTCTGACGCCCAGCAGCTTGCCGGGAAAAACTATCTCATTTGTGAAAATCCCTCCCTCGCCTTCCAGAAAATTGCCGAACTCCTCTATGGGCAGCGGAAGCCGACCGGTTTCACAGGGATTCATCCCAGTGCAGTGATTCACGAACAGGCCAAAATTGGCCCCAATGTGACCATCTGCCCTTACGCGGTGGTCGATGCTGGCGCAGAGATTGGCGCTGGCACAATGGTCGGCCCCTTTGCGTATGTCGGCTCGCTTGTCCATGTTGGAGAATCGTGCATCCTCCATGCCCATAGCGTCATCCGCGAGTATTGCTGGCTGGGGAATCGAGTCATCCTGCAGCCCGGCGCCGTGATCGGTTCCTGCGGCTTTGGCTATAGCACCAATGAAAAAGGGGAGCATATCAAGCTCAATCAGATCGGCAACGTCGTTCTAGAAGACGATGTCGAAATCGGGGCAAATACGACCATTGATCGGGCCCGCTTTAAGACCACTCGCGTGGCCAAAGGGACCAAAATCGATAACCTCGTCCAAATTGCCCATAACGTCGAACTGGGAGAGCACAATATCCTCGCCGCGCAAACAGGCGTAGCCGGCTCAAGCAAAACAGGACGCAATGTGATCATGGGAGGCCAGGTAGGCATCGTCGGCCACGTCGAAATCGCCCCCTTCACCCTCCTCGCCACTCGCAGCGGCGTCAGCAAATCTTTACCTAAGAGCGGGAAATATGCCGGCGGCCCTGTCGTTTCCCTAACAGACCACAATAAGATGCAGGTCCACTTTAGGAAAATAGACGAGTATGCCAAGCGGATTGAAGCCTTAGAAGCCATTATTGCCAACTTGAATTTAAAATAATTTTTTGGTATTCCCCCATCTTGGGAGAGTATCGAAATGATCAAGATTTATTCCAAGAAATCGAAAGAGGCTGAAGTTGAAGAGCTAACTGAAGTTTGCCCTGGCTGTCTGCTTCATGCAGATGAGGCTTCCACAACTGATCTAGAAACGATCTCCCGCCTAACCAAAATCCCCTATGCCGATCTTCTCGATAGTCTCGACAAATATGAGATCCCGCGGGTGGAACAAATTGAAAACAATCTACTTATCTTTACCCGATACCCCACCGATCAAGAAATTGGGCTCTACACCTCTACTCTCACCTTGATCCTGACAGACCAATATCTCATCACCATTACTTCCCATCGCTCGATGCTCATCAAAGACCTCCTCGAGCAAAACAACAAGTACTCGACCATTTCCAATACCAAGCTATTGATCTACGTCCTGCAAAGAATTAGCCAAGAGTTCACAGGACAAATCCGAAAAGCTCGTTACAATGTACTCTCTGCGGAAAAGGAGATGATTAGCGTTGAAAGTGATGACATCACCCAGATGACCAAAAGCGAGGAGATCTTGAATCAATACCTCTCGAGTATATCGACGACTCGCACAGCTCTAAAAGGAGTGAAAAGTGGTCTCTACGAACAGCTCGCAGAAAAAGAGCATGCCCTCCTTGAAGATTGCATCATATCGCTCAAGCAATCGGAAGAGCTATGCAACAATGTGATCAAATCAATCAGCTCACTTCGGAACTCTTATCAGATTATTTTCACCAATAATCTGCATAAAACGATTAAATTGCTCACATCACTGACGATCATCTTGAGCATCCCGACTATGATCGCTAGCATCTATGGGATGAACGTCAATCTGCCCTTCGCAAAAAACACCTTTGCCTTCGGGATCGTCATTGGAACGACTTTTATTCTGACTGTGATCGGGTTTTGGTTTTTTCGCAAGAAAGGCTGGCTATGATGATTTTGCTAGGGAAATAAAGAGGATGCTCTCCTTCATTTAGCTCGGCGCCAAGTACCTCTGTGACAAATTCTGCCATCTCCTCCCGATCCTTAAAGGAGACGAGGTGTCTTTGACTAGAGCAATAATTAATTTCAAACCCATAACGCTCAGCCAAATCAAAAAATTCTTCAAGTTCAATAAAATTTTTATTCGTTAGGTAATCAAAGCCGCATTTCTTAGGGAAGAAAAGAAGGAGAATTTTATCCTCTGTATTTTCTAGAAGTCCTTGAATATCCTGACAGAGAAATCCCCTCTCATCATCGAGCCCCGTTTCATAGGAAACCTTATCCCAAAGCTCCCGCAGCATCCCTTCATATTGTGTGGTTGCAAAAACCACATTGAAACAAAAAATTAGTACTAATGTTAATAATCTCATAATTTTGTTAAAATAGTTAAATGTTAGATAAAATTGATTATTACAACCACAAACTATACGACCCTTCTTTTTATCATCGTCAATATGAGAAAGATCTCCCTCCCGACCCTGAAAGTAACTCCTACGCTGAAACTGCGAAACGGGCCGCCCACATCGCTCTCCCCTTTCTCAGTCTCAATCAACCGATAGGGCGGGTGATTTCCCTTACCATGGGCAGCGTCCGAGTTTTCACCCATACGAGCGAAGTGCTCCGCGGCGATATTCTTAAAGTCATGCAGGTCGCCCTGGCAATTCTCGCCCTTGCCGGCACCCTCTACAACTTCACTTTGGGTCTTTACATCACGACAGCTGCCGACATCATAGCAAATCTGGCGCAAATCGTAGAAGCCCTTTCTCGCCAGGAGTACAAACAGGTAGCCGAAGAGCTCCTGCAACTCCTATCTAGCGGGCTCTATTTGACCATTATGATGACCGGATCGCTTGAGGTGGTCTTAGCATCGATCCTCATCCAGGCCTTAGTCAGCTTCTATCAAGCACGGGAAGAATATGCCAAAGGGCGCTACCCTGAGGCAATTGCCAAATCGATTTTGGGGATCGTACGGCTTGTCCAAGCGGGTCAGCAAATTCAGCAGATCCAAAGAAGAAACGACCTTCTCAAAAAATACCGAGAACTAGCAGATCGGATTTATAAAGGGAGAAAAATTGACCATTTATGGGACCACCCTCTTATCCAAGCTGCTAATGGCAAAAAAGGGGTCATTTTAGAAGATGGCCTTGGAAATGAATATGATTTTGGAACCAATCTCCATGGCTACGGTAAACAGCGGGTCAAAGGGATGAATGTGACGATGAGAGAACAGGACGAATATGTATCTCTCGACTTCAAGGTCAACCATGTTTTCCGCGATCGGATTCAAAAAGTCATTACCGATATGTCCAAATATTCTAAGGGAGAAACTCAAGAGCTTCTAGCACTATTGGGATCCCATGTGAAAAGTATTAACGTCTCTGAAAAAGATAATGACCAAGGAATCTGGGGCGCAAAGAATCATGTCATCCGACTTGAAGGACTGGGAAAAATCTCCATCGGCTCAAATAGTGATGTGATTACTCTCTACGATAAGATAAGTATTCAGTTAGAGAAAGGAAAAACTCTTTATGATTTCCATGAAGCCCTCTCCTTCCTCAATCTTGACGATGCATTACGTCATTCAGCCGACGAAGATATCGAGAGGATGAAAATAGGGCAGCTTTTTCGCACTTTTAAGCCTGAATCCGCCACCTTATTCGAACGTACCGATGCTTTCTTTAGCCAACCTCTCGATCAATTTAAAAAGACCATTCTCATGAAATCGCCTGAAATGGGCGCAATCATCAAAAAATATCTTCCCAAAATGGAACTACGAGAGATTATCCCAGGAAGAATGCGCTATGCGATTAATGGACTTAGCTCAGAATTGACTGGTGCTTATGGATTGACTTCGGCCTTAACCGGAGTATGGAAAGAGCAAGAAATTAAGGAACGTGTAGCATCGATTCTAAAAATGGGAATGATCTCCTCTGAGATGCGTAAAGATAACAATATCGGCAAACAGGGGCTGTCATCAGGAACCGATTATTGGACCGGAGGCGCAGATAGCGTTTTTGCTCAGCTCGTTACCGATAAAACGAAGAGTTATAAAAGTTTTGCCTATCAGTCGGAAGTTCGCTTTTTAATATCTCCAAAAGCTCTAGAGACTGGAACTTATCAATACCATGACGATTCATTTGGCAGTCGAAAGCTTTATAATTTTTGGTGGGGAGACTATTTGCAGCGACCCAATCTTGTTGACTTCGTCGAGTCAGAAAG
This sequence comes from Parachlamydiales bacterium, assembly GCA_020050965.1. Lineage (GTDB taxonomy): Bacteria > Chlamydiota > Chlamydiia > Chlamydiales > Rhabdochlamydiaceae > Sacchariniichlamydia. The sequence goes on along the minus strand of JAGVJV010000255.1, from coordinate 2,372 downwards.
AATGTTTTTTAACATGGACAACGAAGTGATGATAAAAGAGCGCCTTGCCCCTGAGTACATCACTGGAATTGCAGTATCTACTGAATCTATGAAAAGTAGCATCCTTGACTATTTGCGCGAGTGCAACATTGTCCAAATGGATCAGTTTGGCAAAGAAACAATCCTCTCTAAACCGGTCGATCAGTTTATCCACGTAGGCAATACAATTAAGGCTGAACATTTTACCTAAAAAATAGTAATCATTATTTTAGTTTACTTTATTTTTATAGTATATTACAATTATTAGTATGGATAATATTAATAATAGATTGATTTATAGTTTAGATAACCTCATGCAGGATCTTGATGAGGTAAAGCAGAAAATCCGCAAAATTGATCCGGCACTCCTGGGTGAAAAGCGGGTTCAGAATGATCATCTTTGGGTTCTTATCAAGAAAATTATTGATCTTTTCTACTGTTTAAAAAATTATATTTACAAGCCAAAAATCAGCGAACTCCTAGCCTTAAAAGAAGCTCTTGAAGCCCGCTGTACTGCCATTAAACCTCCTTCTCCTCCAACTGATCGAAAGGAAGCAAAAGTCACACCCTCTATTGATAGTCTGGCAATATCAGAAGAAGAAAAGGCGCAAATTAAGAAACTCATCCCTATGGTCGCAAAGGAGTCAATCTCTGCTTTGATTAAGCAATTGGGTACCCTCTTAGCAGCCAAAAAGCAGATGAATGCCCTCCACCCTCTTAAATCTTTGGAATTTATCTTTAAGGATCCAGTCCTTCGAAAAGATATGGGCATCATGAGTCAGAACTCGCAACGTTGGGTAGGAATATGGGCCATTGCTAAAGGATTTAGACCACAGACGGCTGAAAAATTAAAAGAATATCATCGTCGGGGCTCTATTATGCCCTATTTACCTGGCTTCTGCCAAAGCATTGGTCTCAATCAAGAACAAGAGCTCAAAATCATGGGTCTTGCCAAAGAAGAAAAATGGGAAGACTTCATTCAAACGCTAGTACTAGTTGATTCAAACGACTAAAAGGGATGGATTCTCAAGGAATTTCTGCAATGTTACTAAGAATTTGGCAGAACCTACTCCGTCCAGCACCCGATGGTCTGCTCCTAAAGTAACAGCGATCGTTTTTCCAGCGACAACCTGTCCGTTTCTGACAACAGGCTTCTCTTGAATCCCACCCACCGATAAGATGGCAGCTTGAGGGGGATTGATGATCGCGGTAAAGTCACGGATTCCATACATCCCCAGATTGGAAATCGTAAAGGAACCACCCACATACTCTTCACGGGCCAGTTTGCCATCTTTGGCACGTTTGGCGAGGCTTCGAACTTCTGACGAAATTTCACCGAGATTTTTATAATCGGCATGCCGAATAATCGGAGTAATTAGCCCATCAGGGAGGCTCACGGCAACGGCCACATCAATGGTCTTAAAACGGATGATGGAAGGTGTCACCGAATTGTAGCCGCTATTGACCTCGGGGTGAAGTCTTAAGCTTAGGGCAACCGCACGGACAACGAAATCGTTGATTGTCGCTTTGAGTCCGCCCACTTTAAATTGCTCGCGCAGATGGAGCATCGGCTCAGCATCGACCTCTTGGGTCACATAAAAGTGAGGAATGAAAGTTTTGGATTCTTGCAGACGGCGCCCAATGGCTTTACGCATCTGATTGAGCGGTTCTTCTTCATAGGTTCCAGGAGCAATCGTGGGCATTTCGCCATGCGTAAAACTGACAAGCGCTGCAGGCTGGCCGGTCTCGAGATCTCGGCTCATGATTCTTCCTTGAGGCCCAGAGCCCTTGACACTAGCGAGATCGATCCCTTTTTCTCCAGCCAATTTACGGGCGAGGGGCGAAGCGGGAATGCGCCCTTGGATCGGTTGCGTCGGTCCGCCAGATTGATAATTGTTCAATGGGGGCTCCGGCACAAAGGCAGGCTGTTGCATCGCTCCGGCTGCTTTGGGAGCAGGCGCTGCAGTGGTAACTTCTTCTTTTTTCTCTTGAGCTTTTTCTTCTTTAACTTCTGGCGCAGGAGTTTCTCCAGCAGGTTTATAACCTTCGATACTCTCATTTGCTTTCTCTGTGAAAATGGCAATCGGCTGATTGACCCGCGCTGTCTCCCCTTCCTGGATTAGAATTTTGCGCAAATACCCTTCATCGAGCGCAGCATACTCTACAGTGGCTTTATCGGTAGCGACTTCGATGATCACATCTCCGGCTGCGACATGAGCTCCTTCCTTAATTCTCCATTTGGCAATCGCCCCCTCTTCCATTGTGGGGGAGAGTTTGGGCATGGTCACTGTAAAGGGCATCTTTTCTCTCCGTTAGCGCAAAAGTTTATTGAGTGCGGAGATGATCCGCTCTTT
>JAGVJV010000258.1 GCA_020050965.1 Parachlamydiales bacterium | reverse complement strand
TTTGTAATTTTTCTTATAGCCTGTCCAAAGCAGCAGTAGAATGATTGGAATGGAGATAGGGACAGAGAAAAACAATAGGGAATCTAGTAGGGCTAGTCCACTGGATACGTTGGGATCATCTGCAAAAAATAAGCTTACAAAAGCCATGATTACTAATAAAGGAAAGGCGAGCACATAGACAATCGTTGCGCTCCAAACATAAATTTTTGTCCTTTTCAGCTCGTCCATATAAACCTTTTTTGAATATTGAGTGCTTGACCTCTTTTTATACTTTTCGCATACTTTAAATCATCACTCAAGGTGGCATGGCCAAGTGGTAAGGCAGGAGCCTGCAAAGCTCCCATTCCCCAGTTCGAATCTGGGTGCCACCTTTATTTTATGTTATATTTAGTTGCAACTCCCATTGGCAATCTCGCCGACTTTACCTTTAGAGCCGTTGAAACCTTAAAAAGTGTCGACTACATTCTCTGCGAAGACACCCGCCATAGCGGTGTATTGCTTAAGCATTATGGGATCGAAAAGCCTCTGAAGAGCTTCCATAAATTCAGTGAAAAGAAACTGGAAGAGATGGTGCTCCAAGATTTGAAAGAGGGCAAAGAAATTGCACTGATCTCTGATGCTGGCACTCCAGGAATCTCCGACCCTGGGCAGCAGTTAATTGAGCAGTGTAGGCAACAATCCCTTCCGGTTACATCTTTGCCAGGACCCTGTGCTCCGATTGTCGCACTGTCGCTTTCCGGATTTGAAATGGACCGGTTCCAGTTTTTAGGATTCTTGTCGAAAAAGGTTTCGGAAAGAAAAAGCTCTTTGATTGACGCCTTGTTTTATCCTGGGGTGAGCATTTTTTTTGAGAGTCCTCAACGGATCCATCAAACGCTTAAGGAAATTGCCGAGCTGGGCCCTGAGCACGAAGTGGCTGTGGTCCGTGAGATAACAAAAGTCTATGAAGAGTGTTTGAAGGGCAAGGCTGCAGACCTACTCGACTCCGATATTCGCGGCGAAGTGGTTTTGCTTATTAGAGGATATGCCAAAGTCGAGTTTACTCTCACTCCTGTCGAACATGTGCAGCAGCTTCAAGAAGAATTTGGCTTAAGCAAACATGAGGCCATTAAATTAGCTGCTGATCTGCGTGGAACCTCGAAAAAAAAGATCTATACCGAAACCATCTGAAGAAATATAATCCCCACCGATGGATCTGGTTCTAGATATCGGCAATTTCCGTGTGAAGGGCGCATTTTTTGATGGCGATCGGGTCGTCACCCAATTCAGCGTCCCCTATGACATGAATGTCCTAAAAGGGATCCTTACCTCCTACAAGAGCGACTCCACTCTAATCTCTTCTGTCAATCTCAAGGGACAGCTCCAAGTCAAAGAGCTTTTAGATACCTTGAATATCGGCTTTAATTTGCTCGATTTTACCAAAGTAGGCATCAAACTCGATGTCGACGAGCCTGAGCAAGTGGGCCATGACCGGATCGCCAATGTTTATGGAGCCCTATTCCACTTTCCTCAATTCGACTGCATCGTCGTCGATATAGGCACTGCTGTGACCTTTGACTATGTGGGCTGCGACGGATCTTATAAGGGCGGCGCGATTTATCCAGGGATCGATATTGGAGCGAAAGCTTTGCATCAATATACCAGCCTGCTTCCCGAAGTGGAAGTGGTCAAGCCCCCGTTTCCGGTCGCCAAGACGACAGCCACCCATATTCAAAGCGGACTCTATTGGGGCCTTCTCGGTGCGATCGAAAGAATTACGTTCGAAATGCGAAATCTATCATCTAATCCAAGCGATGTGAAAGTCATTGCGACGGGGGGATTCTTACGCAGAGGCAACCTGGAGCAATTTCCCCAGGATGTGAGCGATTTGGTTGATCTCATTGATCCCTCGCTGACTCTTATCGGTCTACATGAAATTATGAAGGAGAAAAAACAAAATGTCTGACAAGCCCAAGGAACTCATCTTTGAAGAAGAAGCACGTGAATTTTTGCGCAAAGGAATCAAAGAGCTCACCGATGTGGTTGGCGTGACTTTAGGTCCCAAGGGCAGATATGTAGGGCTCGACACTGGCTGGGGCTCCCCTCAAATCACCAATGATGCGAGCGGCATTGTGAAAGATATTGAACTAAAAAACCAATATGCCAATATGGGCGCATCGATCGGCAAAGAGATGGCCGCCAAGATGAAAGAGAGCTGCGGCGATGGAACGGCAACTAGCATTCTTCTTCTCGGCGCTCTCGTCGATAGTGGGGTAAAAAATATCGCCTCTGGGGCAAGCCCGATCTTCGTCAAGCGGGGCATGGAAAAGGCAGCGGCAGCCATTGTCTCCGAACTCGAAAAAAGAGCAACGCCTGTTAAGGATATTGAAGAGCTTGCCGATGCCCAAGAGGTGGGCAAGATGATCGCCGAAGCATTCAAGAAGGTAGGAAAAGAGGGAGTCATCTCTATCGAAGAGTCCCAAGGGGTTGAAACAAGCATCGAAATGGTCGAAGGGATGCAGATTGACCGTGGCTACTTAAGTTCCTATTTCTCTACAAGCAAAGAAAAAATGATTTGCGAGCTTTCTAATCCCCGCATTTTGATCACCGATGCAAAAATTAGCTCTATTCAAGACATCCTTCCCCTATTGCAAGCAGTTGCCGCAGGCGGACAGGAATTGCTCATTATCGCCGAAGACGTTGAAGGCGATGCCCTCTCAACACTCGTCATCAACAGGCTCCGCGGATTACTCAAAGTCTGCGCCATTAAAGCCCCTGGATTCGGCGACAGACGTAAAGCTCTTCTAGAAGATTTAGCCATTTTGACAGGCGCGACTTTAGCCTCTGAAGAGACAGGGAACTCGTTAAAGGAAGCCGACACAATGATGCTGGGTTCAGCAGAAAAAGTGACAATCGGTAAAGACAGCACCACAATCGTCAGCGGCGGAGGCGATAAACAGCTCATTCAAAAACGGATTAAGCAGATCCAAGCCGAGGCCGAAATGAGCGCTAATACTTACGATAAAACCAAACTCGAAGAGCGCAAAGCCAAATTATCTGGCGGCGTTGCGGTGATTAAAGTGGGAGCTCCGACAGAAGCCGAATTAAAACAGAGAAAGCAGCTTTTCGAAGACACCCTCAATTCGACCCGCTGTGCAATTGAAGAAGGGGTCGTCGTCGGAGGTGGGATTGCCCTTCTTCGAGCGAGCAAAGTGGTCGAGAAGGAATTAAAACTCTCTAAAGAAGAAGAAGTGGGCGCGCGCATTGTCTTTGAAGCCTGTGCGACCCCCTTTAAAAAATTGATGGCCAATAGCGGATACGATAGCTCAGTATTTCTCGGAGAGATTTTAAGCGCGAAAGAGACGATCGGCTTTAACGTCGTCAGCGGAAAAGTAGAAGATCTCTTTAAAGCAGGAATCCGCGATCCGCTCAAAATGGTGAAAAATGGGCTGAAATTTGCTATTTCTTCTGCAGGGGTAATTCTCCTATCAGAATGTTTAATCGGTGAAGTAATAGATGAAAAAAACGGATAGGCTATTTTTTTTTGCGCAAATCTCTAAAGTCTGAGTGCCACTCGGATTCCATTGTGGATAGTTTTTTGCCTGTTTCTGTCGTCACAAACGCATTAATCGTTCTTAACTTCACTAACCATTCAATAGAACCATCCCTTCTTAAAGCTTGTGCAATGAGCGGAGAAAATTTCAATAGAATCACATCTTGAAACTTTTCCAATTTAAATTCAGAAATAAGAGCTTTTAGATAAGGTTCAACCATATTGCAGGTCGTCTCATCCCATGAATTATGTTTATTTCTACAGAAGCTTTTATATGAATTTCGACTCTCCTTCATAACTGCATCGCAAAAAGTATACTCTATTCTACGTATCTGCAAGTAATCTTCCCAAAATCCATTCATCAATGCCAATTCTTCTAAATTAAAAAACTTAAAATTCTTCTGAATAGTTTGCGCTCGAAGTTCCTGAAAAAATCTGGTATAATATTTCGCTATAAATGCATTGTCATATATAGGATTATTTCTCAAATGCTCTTCAAATAAACTCTCAAATCCTCTTATGAGGCGAGTTAACAGCTTGCAATAAGCTCTTTCCTCAAGCACAGCTTCTGACCATCCTTTGGAAACCCTCAAAAGTCTATCTGTATCTTCATTCTTGAGAAACTTAGTTATGATCTTAGCTACCCCTTTGGGAATATCAATAGGCAGGCATAGCTCTTGCTCTCCACGAGGAACTAAATGCTTTCCCGCTGCACTATTAATTGTTAATTGTAAATTATTCATAAAACCCTCCATCCGGCAATAATTAGCCGCATTCCATCATCGATTATTT
>JAGVJV010000246.1 GCA_020050965.1 Parachlamydiales bacterium | reverse complement strand
GATAATCCGTGGGTCATCTTGTCTAGCGCAACAGAGGGAAGAACCCCTTTTTTCAACACAAACAATCCACAGCCTGAAGTCCTCTGTGCAACATCTAATAATTCGAAAGACTCAGGCGGCGCATAACCATAAAAAAATGCATCCAAATTGCGTAATTCTTCAATTCGATCCTCAAGTCCTGCTTCTTTAAGGGCATGAAAATATTCCTCGGGATAGAAGATGCCTTCAGAAAGAAGGGAGACATCGTTTTTAAACCCCTCTAATCTCCGTTTGTTATCAGCACAAATGGCTTGGATTTTTAAGCAAATAGAATCACTCAAACGCTGCCGGACATCTTCTACTTGTAGAACAGGACTTTGAACAGATCGATCGGAAGAAATAGACGAAGTTACCAACATAGAAATTACCTAGAAGGCATGGCGACTTTCCAATCCCCTGCATTAGGCTTCGCACTATATTCCGCCTGACCATTGGGCTTGGCATAGAGCTTACTTTCCCCTGCATAATCGTGGTTGGTCGCAATATGGTGAATTCCATCGGCGATCAGTTGAGCCCCATTTGCGTTGGGTTCAATATTAGACTCATACAAATCGTGATAAGGATTGAAAGTATTGGGCAGATCCAAAACGGGGAGCCGCTCTTTCTTCGCCATGGCGAGGATTGGCTCGTAAAATCTCTCCATCAGCCTGTTGATCAGTGCCAGGCTTGGCCTATTGCCTAGGAGCACATCCTTCGTCACAGTCAAGGGAACCACTTTCTGGCTATAGAAGAGGCTGAGAGCACCGATAGCGCAAAGGATCCCGGCAACTGTCCCTGAGAGGTATCCTGTGAAAAACAATACGGGAGCTGCAATGAGGGCTATGCAAACTAAGTGGACAGCCACTGCGATAGCGCCGATAGCACTAAATACAGTATAAATGAGATACGGGAGGTCCGTTTTGGCATCGGTTCTGTATTGGAAAATGAGAATGGGTTTAATATCGCGCCCTTGCAGACCTTTTACCTTCTCGACAATCTGCATATAACGGGCTTGAATTTGAGGGATTTCTTTAATTAATGCCCAGGGGCGGTGAATGTTGATTCTAAAGTCATTCCCCATGACACTGACTCCGACATGATGGGTAACATCGGGATGTTCTGTGATTCTTTTTTGCAACTCAGCAAGGGGCTGGACCCATGTTCCATTTGGAGCTCGCTCCTTCATGTAGGCCGCAAAACCATCTCTTCTAGGAAGAACAGCCCCAATCCAATCGCCTTTTAAAACAGAATTTGTCGTGAATCCATCGTAAGCGTGGTTAAAGACCCGAACGCCCTTTTGTTGTAATTTCCCTTCAACGGAATTTTCTTTCTTCACCCAAAAACCATTATCGAGCGTGGAATCTCCTAATAGGTCAACAGTGATTGTCATAGAAATCTCCTTTTTCAGGCGCAAAGTTTAATTCAGATTTTGAGTTAAAAGCAAGCCCGCCTATCGGAGGGCTTTTGAGTGATCTTTGGTATTAACGAAGGTAGTCGCTGATTAGACCGAAATAATTGTTGCAGCCAAACTCAGAATAGCCTGACACACCCAGAGAATCACAAGGACTTCCGAGAGAACCTTGATTCTCAATTATTAGATCTATGAAAGTAGAACACCTGCCGATCGTTCTGTTCTCGGTGATGCATGAATAGATCTTAAATCCAGCCCATGCAAAACATGCCAAGCTGATTGAAAAAAGAGCAGCTTTAAAAGCCACATCCTCATATTTCTTCTCAGTATATTGTGAGTGAATGTCCTCTGGCTTAGAATAGAGTGTTTTGGCTACATAACAACCGATGGCAGCGGCGGTTAAAATCACAACAGTACTTTCGGCCAGCTCAGAAGCTCTGTTTTCAAATGAATATTTAAAGCCTGTAACTACGTCATTTACAGCATGATAAGTCCAAACACCAGCATTATAAATCTCAGAAACTGCGCTGCGGGCATATGGATCAACTATATTACCTATAACCATTTTATTACTCCTAGTGTTGATTTTTTGAATTTAGATGTGATAGCATTATATATATCCCATAGTCAAATGTTTTTACTTCTCGCGATTTACAGGATTCATAGTTTCAAAAATTTCTCTTGCTAATTTTACTGCATCTTCCTTCAAATTCCGGCAGAGTTCTCTAATCTGGGCAAGGTCTCGATTATTTTCTGCCACTATCAGTTCCGCTGCAATCTTCCCTTTATTGACCTCAGCTCTTTCTTGAGTGGTTAATTTTTTAACAGTGTGGGTAAGGAATTCTCTAAAGTAAATGGCAGTGGACTCTCTGCAAAATGAAAAGGAAAGTTTATTGAATAGTTGGGAAGAGAGCTTTGCTGCCTCCATGATTCGGCCGCGAAGGTCTTGGCATCGTTTTAATAGATCTTCATAGAGCGGATCGTTCTGAACTAAGTGAATTTGCTTATTTAAAAACAGCCATTGCTTATAGATGTCATTATCTAACCTGAAGGCTTCAATTTGGGTCAATGGATCTGACATGCTTAATTCACAAAATGGCTTCAAATATTCACCTTTCATTTTAGCAGTATCAATCTTAAAATTAAATTCTTCTGCCATTTTTACTGTGCCATCGATTTGTGAATGAATCACCTTTATATTACTACAAAGTTGCTCAACGTGCTCTTTTATATTTCTCCAATCGATCGTAAAGCTGCAGGCCAATTTGGGAAT
>JAGVJV010000167.1 GCA_020050965.1 Parachlamydiales bacterium | reverse complement strand
GGGCCGAAAAGTGCCACGGTGGGCGTTTTGGCGGCAAAGGCCATGTGCATGGGGCCAGTGTCGTTGGTGATGAAGAGGGTCATTCTTTTAAGTAGTGCGGTGAAGGTGTAGAGATTGAGTTCACCTGCAATCGGGATAGCGCCTGGGATTTTGGAGGCGATTTCGAGTATTAGCAATGCTTCTGAGCGGTCGCCGCTGACGAGGATCTGGCAGCCGAGGTGCTGGACGAGTTTACGGCCCACTTCGATGAAGCATTCGGGAGGCCACTGCTTGAAGCTATTTTTCGCTCCGGGATGGAGGCCCACAATGGGGATATGCTCGGGGATACCGTGAACTTCGAGAAAACGGCGAGCCGCGATCTCCTCTTCTTTGCCAGGTATCATCTCTAGGCTGTAGTCGGCGACGTAGGCTCCTAACTCTTTGACGATGTCGAGGCGGCGGGCGATCTCGTGCTGGTAGGTTTTTTTCAGCGCTTTGGTCAGAAGAAAATCAAGGTCTTTGTTAATGCCGGCAGTTCCGATCATGTGGGTGGCCTCGAGCAGAGCGCAGAAGGGCAAGACGAGCCTCTGCGAGGTGTGGAAAATGAGGACTGCATCGAAGCGCTGTTTTTTTAGAGTCGGTAGGAGGCGCAAAAGGGAGAAAAAAGTCGAGGACTCTAGGACAAAAAGTTCATCGATATGCTTATTATGCTCGAGCACCTGAGCGCCGATGGGGGAGGTGAGGACGGCGATGGTGCTTTCAGGAAAGGATTGTCTAAGAGAGCGGATGGCGGGTGTGCCCCAGAGGGTGTCGCCAAGGCCGGTGGTGGAAATGATCAGGAATTTGCTCGGCTTTTCAGGGTGGAAGGGGCGTGTTGCTTTGGGATTACATGCCCAGAGAATTGCTTTTATCAGTCCGTTTTTCCATTTCATGTCCCCGGATTATAGTAGAGTTAGTCAACAATTAAAACAATTTTCCCAACTGCTTGACTATGAGTGAGTTTTTCATGGGCCTCTTCGACTTTTTTCCAGGAGAGTACCGAATGGATGATCGGTTTTAATGCCCCTGATTCAAAGCGTGGCAGGGCAAAACGGCTGAATTCTTCGATCAGTTTTTGCACATATTCGATGGGCCGGTTGCGGAGGGTTGTTCCCGAGAGGGTGATCCACTTCTTTATCAAAAGCCTCAGGTCAAACTGTTCAACGGTACTATCCCCCAAAGTCGCAATCGAGATCATCGCTCCACCAATTGCGATCGCGTCCATATTCTCTGTGAAGTAGGATGCTCCGACAAAATCGAGGATTAGATCGGCCCCATGTCCATCGGTCAGCTCGTGCACTTTCCCTGCAAATTTGCCATCATGGGTATTGATCACCCCGCTTGCGCCTAGCTCTAGGCACGCCTCCATTTTTTCTTTAGAACGGGTCGTGCCGATGGTTTTGGCATCCATTGCTTTGGCGAGTTGCAATGCAGCAGTTCCCACACCACTGGCAGCTGCGTGGATTAAAACCCACTGCATTGGCTGCAGTTCTCCAATGGTAAATAGAGTTTGGTAGGCTGTGATAAATGCTTCGGGAATTGCGGCGGCCTGCTCAAAGGAAAAATGTTTAGGGACCGGCATGCATCGGTCTTGATGGACACACACTTTTTCCGCATATCCACCGCCTTGAAGGAGGCACATCACTTTATCGCCTTTTTTAAATCGCACCTCATGCGAGCCCACGGCCTCAACGACACCGGCTGCTTCTAACCCTAAAATCGGAGGGGCGCCAGGTGGAGGAGGGTATTTGCCTGCCCGCTGCATAAGATCGGCGCGGTTGATGCCAAAGGCCTTGATTGCGATCTGCACCTCTTCAACCTTTGGCTCGGGATCGGGCACATTTTCTAACACAAGTTTATTTTCTTTGACGATAACAGCGCGCATAATCTCTATTTGCTATATATAGAGAATAAAAAAAAGAAAAAAGAAGATGGAAGATATAAGCGTTCAAGCTGCCTCGCTCGTGCATAAAGTGAAGCACTACCTGGTCACCATGATGGGAGTGACTGTAGAGGAGGCCTCCAATGAGGAGATTTTTCGCGCGCTTTCTCTGACGCTACGCGAAGAGATCATGATCAATTGGACGGCGATGATCCACACTATGCATCACAAAAAGCCGCGTACCCTCTTCTATCTATGTATGGAATATCTCCCAGGCCGTTTTTTGGGTAACAACGCCTCCAATATGCATGCTGAGGTGCTGATCAAAACCCTAATGAGTAAGCTTGGGAAAGATTATAGAGATATCCTGAGAGCAGAATTGGATCCTGCGCTTGGAAACGGCGGTCTAGGCCGGTTGGCTGCTTGCCTGATGGACTCGCTTGCGACGCAGCAATATCCGGCAGTTGGCTATGGTCTCCGGTATCAATATGGGATCTTTCAACAAGAGATCTGGAATGGGACACAAATCGAACGGCCAGAAAATTGGCTCCTCAATCAAAATCCTTGGGAGTTTCGGCGCGATGCCCATGCGATCAATGTACGCTACGCAGGTCGGCCCATTCCTACACAGAATGCCAAAGGAGTCGAAGTCTACGATTTAGAAGATTACGAAGAGGTTCGGGCACTCTCCTACGACCTACCGATCGTCGGCTATCGAGAAACTCCCGATTTTTCGGTCCTCTCGCTCCGTTTATGGACCACTAAAGAGTCTCCGCGCAATTTTGAGCTGCAGCGCTACAATGCCGGACTGCTCGATCTAGCTGCCGAAAACACTACCCTTACCGATGTGCTCTATCCGAACGACAATCATGAGATGGGCAAACGGATCCGTCTAAAGCAAGAATACCTGCTCGCCGCCGCATCTATTGGGGATATCGTCGAGACATTTCATCAACATGTAGGGGACATGAGTCTTTTCGCGGATAAAGTGCGGATCCACATCAACGACACCCACCCTGCCCTCGCTATCGCGGAACTGATGCACTTGCTCCTGAAGGATCGCAACTTTGATTGGGGTGAGGCATTTGAAGTGGTGAAAACCTGCTGCAATTATACCAACCACACCGTGTTGAAAGAGGCTCTCGAGGAGTGGAATGAGCATCGGATGGCTGAGCTACTTCCACGCCAATATCGGATCATCCAGCGACTCAACAACGATTTTTGCGCCCGCATCCGGACGAAGTTTCCTAACGATGAAGATCGGGTGAGACGGATGTCGATCATCGAAGAGGGACAGATCAAAATGGCCCACCTCGCCATCTACGGCTCTCATCGGGTCAATGGAGTGGCGGCCCTGCACACAGAAATCATAAAAAAAGAGATTTTTAAAGACTTCTATGAAATGGATCCAGACAAGTTTGTCAATGTGACCAATGGTGTGACACAGAGGCGCTGGATCAATTTCTGCAACCCAGAGCTGGCTGAATGGATCAATAAGAGAATCGGCAAAGGGTGGATCACCGATTTTAAACAAATCAAGAACCTGGCCAATTTCGCTGCAGATAGGGAGTCGCAGGAAGAATTTCTCAAGGTGAAGAGGGCCAATAAGCACCTTTTTAGCCAATATTTGCGACAGCACAACGAGCTGCTCGATGCAAAAGGCAATCTGATTGGCACTTCCAATCCCTTTGGCGAAGAGGCCCTTTTTGACGTCCAGATCAAGAGAATCCACGAATACAAACGGCAGCTGCTGTGTGCGCTCCATGCCCTCATGCTTTTCCAAGAGCCTCAAGAGAGGAAAATCAAACGGATGATCGTCATTGGAGGAAAAGCAGCGCCAGGCTATTCTCTCGCCAAGAACATCATCCGCTTCATCTGCGCTCTAGAGCGCAAAACAGCGTCCCATCCCACCTTAAGAGTGATTTACTATTCAAACTACAACGCCTCCCGAGCGGAGAAGATCATCCCAGCGGCCGACCTCTCGGAGCAGATTTCTTGCGCTGGCCAAGAGGCATCGGGCACTGGAAATATGAAACTGGCTATGAACGGAGCGCTCACGATTGGAACCGAAGACGGAGCAAATATTGAGATGCACCAACAGGTCGGGGGCAAATGGTGGCCCTTTGGTTTTGGAGGGACAGCCGAGCAGAACCAGAGAATGTTTAATGAGAAGAGCTACAACCCTTGGGACATCTACAACAACTATGAAAAGATCAAACAAGCCATAGATGCACTTAAAGATCGCTCCTTTGCAGAAAATGATGAAGAGCATCAGGCATTCATGGAGATCTATCACTCTCTACTCGAGCCAAGATGGGGACAGACTGCCGATCGCTACTTTGTACTCAATGATCTCCCATCCTACTATGAGACACAGAAAGGAGTCGAAGAGCTATTCCTTCAGCCCAACCTCTGGGCAGAGTACGCCATCCAAAATATCGCCCATATGGATCAGTTTTCGATTGATGAATCGACTCACCACTATGCCAAGCAGATATGGGGAATAAAACCTTGTCCAATTGATGCAGAAGAGCTAGCCCGCGTTCGCAAGCAGTACACCGACTACGACAAGTGCCACATTTTTTAAAATTAAAGGACTTTTTCTAAAAAGGCTTGGATCTCTTCTTCCAATCCGGCCACATTTTTGCTATTTTCCGAAAGCCCCCACTTCTTCAGCAGATTGTCGTACTCCCCATTTTTCTTAAGTGCAGTGAGCCCCTTGTTGAACCGTCTGATCAGGTCAGGGTGGGTCTGATGGAGGGTGATAAGCCGCAGTCCTTCGTCGTTGAGGGGTGGGCCGATGATCTTGAGGTTGCCAGAGTAAAAATTGCGCACATAGTCTTGAGCGATGATTGCTGGGACCGCTGCTGCTTCGATCTGCTGATCAAATAGGTCGGCAAGGGTAGCTGGGACTGTGTCGTAATTGCGCAGGATAACCCCTGGGGCAGTTTGTAGAAGTACGGCTGCAGAAGAACCGTGGACTACTCCCACCTCTATTCCTTTTAGATCCATCACACCCTTGATAGAGGAGTTTTCGGGTATGACGAGGACAGGCCCCGTTTTTAAATAGATCTCGGAAAAGGAGTATTTTTTGACATTGAAGTTATAGAGAGGAAGAGAGCCTAAAATCGCAGCGTATTTTTTTTCACCCAGTCCTTGAACTAAGTTATCCCAATTCACTGTTGAGATTGCCAATGGGAGCCGCTCTTTTTTGGCGATTTCAACGAGTAGCTCAATCGAAAAGGCCAGGAGATTTTTTTCTTGGGCGGGAACTTGAAGGGGATACCATGTGGGATCGATCCCGATTTCATAAGTAGATTTATTTTTTTTGCCACTGCAGCTGCATGCAAGAAGCGCACACAGCAGCAGGGTAATGATTTTGGATTTCATTAACTGACAGTCACTTTTCCATTTTCTAAAGAACCTAAAATATCATCTAAGGTGTCTAAGGCTTCATTGAGTCGTTTAAATGTAAAGGGTTCATCTAGTCCTTTAATTTCGCTAAAGATGTTGGACATGAGAGCGGCTCGATTTTCATCTTTTACAAATAGCCCCACAAATACCTGAAACTGCTCTGGAGTGAGTGCCTCTAAGAGAGCCATTTTGTAATTCACAGGTGTTTTTAGACCAAAATCGGTTTTGGCGTAGTGCTCGCTGGTGATCTTGTCATTGAGAATCAACCCATCATTTTCCAAGCAAACATCGAGAGCTGTCGTTTCTACTTCTTTAGTTTGTTCGGCAAATTCTTTTTTAAGCAATGCAATCACCACATCTTTATCAACGGATTGGATGTTAAAAAATGCTTCAATGAAGCGGGAAAAAGCATTTGCGTTGCCCTGTTTCATTTCGTTAACTATAGAAGGAAAATAGGCTCCAAATAGATGTACCAGTGCATTGAGGTTGTCTTGCTCTTTTGCCTGCTTGCTTGATTTAAGGATCATAGTGACTTGGCTAAAGAAGCTCAAGAGAGCAGGACAGTATTTGGCAATATTGGATTTAAACCATTCTTTGTGAGGGGCGAATTTGGTGAGGTCTAAACGTCCGTTTATTCCAGATAAAGCCTCTCGAACAACGGCTCTCATTTCCTGCGCTTGATCCATTAAGGTGTTGTAATCTGAATGTTTTGTTTTTTCGAGTTTGGCTTTTACCTCTCCAAAGAATTCATTCAGTGCTTTTTTATTGTTTTTATCGGTGAACTTGTCCTTAAGTTTCTTTGTATCTGTATAGGCTTCTCGAATGAGAACGTTCCAATTTTCTTCGAAATGTTCGACAAATGAGGCAGCATATTCTTTAGGGTTTTCAAGCATCTGCTGGACAATATCGTCTGGTGTTTCCTCTAAAGTACATGAGCTAAAGAGATCTTTAAGCCATTCCCAAAATTTGAATGCATAAGATTTGATAGAGGCCCAAGCTCTTGCAAAAATGTTTGACGGTTTATTGGTTGTCTGAGCCGAAACGATCGTATCGTTTTTTTTGCAGTTTACAGGTGCAAGCTGTGCAGGGATGTTTTGAGTGGAAAGTTCTGTTCTGGTTGTCTGATGTTGTGCTTCAATTCGCATGATTTTACTCCATGTTTGTATGTTAAGGAAAAAATAAGATATGACCTTGTTGGATTTATGACAAGAAAAAATTCACTAACACATAGGGAGTATGGATTAAAGATGTTATTTCTTGTTTAGTTGAATAGACATGTCGGGGGACATGGCGAAGCGCATGTAACCCGATATGTCTATTCAACCAAAAAAGCAATAACCTAAAACTAGAATATGTTACGGAACATTAGGAAAGGAGTGAGCGCAGAACGTAATAGCAGAGGATGCTCATTAGGGCGCTGGCTGGGATGGTGATGATCCATGAGAGGGCAATCTCTCTGAGTGTCCTCAAATTAATTGCCCGAATCCCTCCGGCAAGGCCCACTCCTAGCACTGCTCCCACTAAACAATGGGTCGTTGAAATAGGCATGCCCATTTTGGAGGCAATCAGGATGGTAATCGCCGCGCCAAATTCTGCCGAGAAACCGCGGGTTGGGGTCAGCTCTGTGATTTTGCGGCCGATGGTTTCGATCACGCGCCAGCCCCAAGTAGCCAGGCCTATGACGATTCCTGCCCCACCGAATGCGAGAAGCCAGGAGGGGACGGGCGCAGCGGAGGCGAGGACTCCATGTTTGATCGTTTGGATGACCGACGCCACAGGGGCAATCGCATTAGCCACATCATTGGCTCCATGCGCAAAAGCGACGAAGCAGGCGCTGATCACCTGCATAAAACCGAAGGCTTTCTCTACGACGCTGTATTCCGATGTGCGGGCCACGAAGCCTGTTTCTTGGCGCATATTATCTTTCAGAGTGTGCATCTCTTCCAAAAGGTGGGTCACTTTATGGTGGGTCTCATCGAGGGAGACAGAGCGGACACGGCGCATGTGCTTAATCGCTTTTTCTAAGCTGATGAGGGTTTGAGGCAAAATCAGCGAGGTAGCAGTTTGAGGAGACTCGGGCAGGGGGAGTCGTTTGACGATGAGGAGTCCAGCAGCGCAGGCGATGAGACCTACTACAAGGCTGATTAGCGATGCTTGGTAGAAGGAGAGTTGCAGGTCGATGCGGCCTAGGCCATTGAATAGGAGGCTAAGGGAAAAGGTGAAGAAGACAAAAAAGAGGAAAATGGGGATATGTCTCTTTGTTGCGAGTGCTGGATTGAGATTAAAGAGGATCTGCCGCTCGAGCACTCTGAAAATGAGGTAGGAAATGATCCCGCTCAACAGGGGTGAGATTACCCAGCTGAGAGCAATTTCGCCGATCATGCCCCATTCGATGCCTGAAAAGCCCAAAGTGAGCGCGCCGAAGCCTAAAATCGATCCGATGATGGCGTGGGTTGTCGAGACGGGGAGGCCAAAGTAGGAAGCAAATTGGAGCCAAAGCCCCGTTCCCAGAAGAGCGCCGCACATACCAAAAATTAAGGTGTTGGGAGTAGCGGTATATTTCGAGATGTCGATCAGCTGACCCTGCATTGTTTCAGAGACAGTACCTCCGACAAAATAGGCGCCGCAAAATTCTAAAATAGCCGCCAGGATAACCGCCCGACGCAAAGTCAGGGCTCCAGAACCAACGGAAGTTCCCATTGCGTTGGAGACATCGTTGGCACCGATGTTCCAGGCCATGTAAAACCCCACAGCTAAGACGATGATCGTTAAAAGGGTTTCAACTTCCATTGGCAATTATTTGAGTTCTAAAACCATCCGAATTCTGTTGGCCAGTTTTTCAGAGCGCTGGGCTATGGCTCCGATATCTTCGATAAGCTGGAGCCAGTGCTGAAAAGCGGGTGCTGAGAGGTCTTCGCCTTCATTAAATAACTTTTTCAGCAGCCTTTGCTTCTGTTTCTGGGCTTGGTGCTCTTTGAAAGCGGTCTCTTCCACCATGATTTTGACCTTTTCCGCTTCGATGCCGCCAAATGCCGCTTCGAGCAGCTCATCAATTTCCTCGATGATTCGCTTGGCATCCCAAAACACTTCGGCCG
>JAGVJV010000132.1 GCA_020050965.1 Parachlamydiales bacterium | reverse complement strand
TCTTGCCGCATCGCTAGGGTCTTGCCATCGCGCATTGCCGAATATTCTGTCATAGCGCGGCTTTCGGGAGCAACCGGGGCGTCAAAGTATTGGATCATCCCCAGTTTGGCCTCTTCGAGATCCTGCTCTTCAAATTGCCCTTCTGCCATTTCGAAAACGGAAGCTGCAAAGGTCGATAGGGTATGAGCAATATGTGGATCCCGGTAGGCGTAGAAGTGAAAAGTTCCCCAGAGAGAATTATAACTCGTTCCAGATCCATAGGCGCCCCCTTGCTCCCGGATCCGGTGGTGGAGTACTTTATTTTCCAGAAGAAGTGTCGAAGCCTGCAGCGCTGGGGCATCGGGATGGGAATAATTGATCGTTTTGAAGCCTTGCGAGGTAAAGGCGACAGGAGAGGAGATGGTGCGGCCTTGATTGGGGATTTGCTTAAGGGTAGGGTGATATTCCCAGGGAGTAGAGGGGCGAGTGACCAGATGGGTCAATCCATAAAAGCCATTTTTCTCAAGAGATGTGTAGAGTTTCTCATCGCAGCTGAGCACTAGATTAGGAGTGCCTACGCAGAGCAGTTTATCTTTTAAAATTTTTAATCTCTCGATTAACTGAGGCAATTCACTATCCAGATTTTGGACAAGTTTCTGGATCTCTTCGTAGAATTTGAATCCGTTCCAGAGGTTGTTGATATAGCAGGGGGTTGAGAAGCCGGAAAGGGCCAGTTGGGAGGAGTAGCGCATCGCATTGTTACTTAGACGATGCTGAAGACTATTTCCCATCTTTTTCAGCAGTTCTTTGATCCGCTCTTTTTCATCTAATCGTGTGAAGTGAAGCATCTCATGCAAAAGGGTGAAGAGTTTTTCCGAATTGCGTTTGAGCGCTTTTCCATGAAATTGCAAAGTTGGTTTGTAGTGATGGAGATCTGTTGCCTGAACGTGAAGGGCGGCTTGTGTCCAGATGCCGCCGGTATAGGCATGCACATATTCGAGATTTTGTGCGTAGTCCCTCTTGCCGACGCCAAGATCGGGCCAAATCCGGATCAATATCTGCAAATCGAAAAGCTCTTTCTCACCCAGGGTAGGGAGGTCGAAAATCAGATCGCTATAGAGGATGTGATTGGTGAAGTTGTCATGGTGGAAAGTTTCCAAATGTCCGTAGGTGCGGATCGACAAGGGGAAATCGTGAGTTTTAAGGGGCACATCTGCAAGGGTCACTTTAGGCAAGCACTCCAGTTTTTGCCCTTCTTGAAGCTCCTGGAACTTTTCTAGTTTTTTTGTCTGCTCCAAAATTTGGACGATCTGTTTATCGCTCAAGGTTTTCTGCATGGCTTGCAGTTTTTCCTGTTCCTCTTTGGTTTCCTTAGAGGAGAGCTCTGGATCGGGAGCAAAAGAGAGTCTCACCATATGGGGATTATTTAAGAAATATTTTTCAATGAGCGGAGTGAAAAAATGGGGGTCTTTTGCCTTCTTGGACACCTCATCGAATAGCGCATGGATCTTTAAAGCATTTTCTGGAGCACATCCATGCTGTTTAGCAAGAGCAGAGCGCATGAAGAGAGTGAGACCAAAAGGGGAGTGGTTGCCTCCAATCTCAGTCCTGGCAAATTCGAGCTGATGGATGGAGGATTCAGTGAGATGGGGCGGAATCCCATCGTTTGCAATCTTGCGCAGATTGTCAAAAAGGGCTTTTTCCAGTTGATCTGCAACCTCTTTTTTACATCCTCGAAAAACGAAGATGAGCGGAACATCGGTCATTTCGCTGTCCAGAAAACTATCTATATTGATGCAGAGCTTGAGATCGAGCAGCGCCTTTTTTAGGATCGATGCATCGGTATCCATCAAGACCGAATCGAGGATCGTAAGGGCGAGTAGCTCCTTCTGGTCGATCAGCGGAGTCGTGAGAAAGCCAAAAGCGTGAATGTTCTTGCTCTCGAGGTCTTCCACTTCATTGATAGGGTAAGAGAGTTGTTTTTTCACTGGCTGTTTAAATCGTTTCTGATAGCCGATCCCATCTAACGGTGCAATGGCGCGCACGTTCGTGAGGGCTTTTTCTTGGATAAAATCGAGATGCTTCTTCAATGGGAGATTGCCATAGAAATAGAACAGGCAGCGGCTGGGGTGGTAGTAGGTCTCATGAAAATCGATGAGCTGCGCATAGGACAAATTGGGGATATCTTTAGGATCGCCTCCTGAATTGAAAGCATAGGGGAGGTCAGGGACCAGCTCTTCCATCATCGCATGCCATAGACGAGAATCGGCCGAAGAGAGCGACCCCTTCATCTCATTGTAAACGATCCCCTTGATCTCCAGAGGGCTTTTAGGGTCATCAGGTTCTGCAAACTCCAGACGGTGCCCCTCTTGTAAAAAACTGAGCTCTTTTAATTGAGGATGGAAGACGGCATCGAGGTATACCTCAAGTAGATTATAAAAATCTTTTTCAACTTGCGAGGCTGCTGGATAACAGGTGAAGTCGCTTCCCGTAAGAGCATTCATGTAGGTGTTGAGACTTCTCCGATTCATCGCAAAAAAGGGATCTTTAACCGGGAATTTACGCGATCCGCACAGGACCGTATGCTCTAGAATGTGGGGAGCTCCATTCGAGCTGTCTGGCAGAGTTTTGAAAGATAAGCAGAAGACATTTTCTGGGTCGTCATTTTCCAAATGCATGATCTGCGCGTTTGTCGGAAGATGGACGAGCTCGCGCATAACAATCTGAAGTTCATCGATCGGTTGATAGGAGATCAGGGCAAAATCGCCATAGCGCTCTCCCTCTTTGGTGAGAAATTCTTTCGTCATGTAGATATTTTTGATGATTGCATTTTAACTGACAAGAGTTTAAATTTTTCTGCAATATGAAAGTCGATCCGATCAAACAATCTGTCGAGTTCCAACTTCCCCCAATAGAACACTTTTCATTTTCGCCGTCGCCTAACTTTCAGTCTTCTATCGAGAAAATCCAGGGGAATCCAAGAGGATTTTTTACCCGGGCCTATCATTTCATTCGCGATAAATTCATCGCCTTTTACAATTGGATCCGCTCTTTCTTCGTCCAAGAAGGAAAAGTCTACTATTATAAAGTTCCTACCGAAAAGGTGAGGGATGGAATGGTATTTAAAGGCAAAGAGAATGCTATCCAGATTCGACTATCCCCCAAGTACGCTTTCCTAGAACAGCTCTCTTCTACAGATGAAAAAGAGTTTAGAGAGCTTCCTCCAATGATCGCTCAGATCATGGATGATGAAAAAATCGATGGGATTCGGACAAATCAATTCCGCCTTGCCTATCTCCTGTGGAAAAGTGGACTAGAGACCAAAGATCTGATCAATGTCCAGTTAAAGGCGAAAGATACTCTCAATGGATTCCTTTGTGGGCTCATTCAAAAAGCGATGCTCAATAAAGACCTGATCAGCGTTACCGCACAAACTGCTTTGCTTCGCGTTGAAAGTCAACTGATCCGCTCAATCGTCGCCGAGCAAGATGGTTTTGACGGGGCATTGCAAGCTGAAGAATTGGCTCTGACCTTTGATCCAGAGCACTGCCGCGGCCGAATCGATGATCTCGAAGCTACTCTTGCGAATTGTTCGTTTGATTTGCCTGGCCTGATCAAAAAAGCAGAAAAAGAAGAAGATACTCACTATGCCCAGATCCTGAATATGATCCCTCTTGAAAACGAGGGCGATCCTATTGATGGAGAAAGTAACTTTGAGCTTTTCCTTGAAGACCTTTTCATCTTGATCGATGCGACAAAAACTCCTATAAATAAAGCGATAATTCATCCCCTG
>JAGVJV010000144.1 GCA_020050965.1 Parachlamydiales bacterium | reverse complement strand
GGCTCAAATGCGCGAGGTTTTTAGCTCCTAAAAAGGGAGAAAAACTCTATTTTGGCTATGCCAGCGTAGCGTTTGTCTTCTTCTCGTTTTTTGACCAGACGCAGGTGCTGCTGCTCATGTCTCTTTCGGGCGCACTGCTGCTTTGCATTAATTTGCTAGGTATTTTTCAATTGCGCGATCAGATAGTCCCTATTAAGAGAGAGGAAATATGTTAACTAGAACTTTGGGTTTCTGGCAAATAAACCCGAAAATTCTGGTTATTAAAATTTTGAAAGTGTGGATCTTTTCTTCCTAATGCGCTATAAAGGACAAAAACCAAAGAGGAATCGATATGCCCCTTAAATTTCATGGATCTTCTAAGCCGACTGTCGGAGTGGAAATTGAATTACAACTCCTTGATCCTGAAACTCTTGATTTAACACCGCAATCAGAAAAGATCCTTGCTCAATGCTGCGCAGAAGGTGAGGATAGGGTTAAAGCTGAGGTCCATCAATCGATGATTGAGATCGATTCTGAGATTTCAAATGATTTCAAACAATGCCGTGGGTTTTTAACTGATCGACTCATTCGATTAAATGGTGTTGCAGAGAAGCTGGGATTGCAGCTAGCTATTACGGGAACTCATCCCTTTCAAAGATGGCAAGAGAGATTAATTTCAAATGGCGATCGCTATCAATATCTCCACGATAAATACCAATGGGTGTTTAGGAGAATGAATGTGTATGGCATGCATGTTCATGTTGGAGTTGAAAGTGGAGATCGGGCAATTGCAATTTGTTGTGCAATGACAAAGTATCTGCCCCATTTATTAGCGCTTTCTGCAAATTCCCCCTTTTGGCATGGAGTCGATACGGGAATGCAATCTAGCAGGATCAATATCCTCGATGCTTTCCCCTTTGCTGGATTGCCTCAGCTTGTTACTAGTTGGCAAGAATTTGAACATTACTATGATACCTTACATCAAGTAGGGGCGATCAAATCAATTAAGGATCTATATTGGTATATTAGGCCAAATTTGTTGTTTGGAACTGTTGAAGTTCGAATCTGTGATGCCATGACGACATTAGATGAAACGATGGCAGTCGCAGCCTTGATTCATTGTCTAATCATGAAGATCAATGATGATTTGGATTCTGGTAAAGAAATGAAATGGACGCAGCAGCACCAGTGGATTGCTCCTGAAAATCAATGGATTGCAGCTCGTGATGGGCTGGATGGGATGATCGTTGTTGATTTGCAAGGAACTCGGCAAAAAATTTCTGAAGCAGTATTAGAATTAATCGAATTGCTCCTGCCCATAGCAAAAACTTTGAATTGCGAAGAGGAGTTGCTATTATTAAATCATATCATAGATTTGGGTAATGGTGCTCAAAGGCAGAAGAAAATCTTTAGTGAGACAGGATCTCTTAAAGAAGTCGTTGCCAAGGCTCGCGATGAATTTATTGCGAGCATATACAATCCCCTTTGCGACGATCGATTTTTGGCGCTTTGAACCCGCCTATCGGCCAACTAATGAATCCCTATTTTTCGTTCCATTTTTTTGGATAGGTTCAAGGATTTGTACTTGATTTGATAACAGTTTATGTGTTTTTTTGAATTGATTGTCGAATACCGAAAAATGAGGCGCTTGTGGCTGAATCAGATGCTTTTCATTCTCTAACGATTGAAGAAACATTCAAACAGCTAGAGTCATCAACTCAAGGCCTCAGCACTGAAGAGGTGAAAACAAGGCAAAAACGCTTTGGAAAAAATGTCCTTATAGAAGAAAAGACAAGCAAGTTTAAGATTTTTCTAAGGCAATTCAATAGCGCTCTTATTTACATTCTTTTTGCTGCTTCTTTAGTGAGCGTTCTCATTGGAGAATGGACCGACTTCTTGGTTATCAATTGCATTATCTTAATCAACGGATTGATTGGGTTTTGGCAGGAGCTCAAAGCGGAAGCGTCAATTGCAGCGTTGAAGAAAATGACGGAAAGTAGAAATCGGGCGATGAGGGACGGTAAGTTTATTTCTATTGCATCCTCAGAACTTGTCCCTGGCGATTACTTAATTTTCCATGAAGGCGAGGTAGTAACAGCCGATATTAGACTAACTGAAAGTACCGGCCTCATGATCGATGAATCTTCTTTGACAGGAGAGTCAGTTCCTGTAGTTAAAGATCATACGGCTATTCTTCCAGAAAATACTCTCCCCTATGAACTGGGCAATACACTCTTAGCAGGTACTGTTATAGTAAGAGGATCTGGACATGGAATAGTAGCAAGGACCGGTGCAAAAACATATCTTGCTTCCATTGCAGAAAAGGCTAAAGAGGCATCACCCGAGACTCCTCTGAATAAAGCTCTGAGTTTTTTTACACGATATTACGTAATTTTGCTCATCGTGCTTTTTTTCTTGCTGGGTGCCATAGGGTATCTTCAGGGAAGAGCCATTTTAGATATTGGGTATATTTTACTAGCCTCATTAGTGTCAGCAGTTCCGGAAGGGCTTCCAATCGTGCTTACGCTCCTCATGGTTATTGGGGCTTTAGCCTTAAGTAAAAGACAGGCGCTCATCCGTTATCTGCCTTCCGTTGAGACACTAGGCAGCGTTACGATCATCGCCTCCGATAAAACGGGGACGATTACGGAAGGGAAGCTGATTGTCAAAGAAGTCTATTCCCAAGAGCCGGAAAAACTAAAAATGATAGCGGCTCTTTGTAATGATTCCCATGATGGATCGGGAGACCCTTTGGATGTAGCCCTTTCTAAGTGGGTGGAGGGTTTCGCTGAGATCAGACACAGGCATCCTCGTAGATGGACGCATTCTTTCGACGCGCGCCTTATGTTAATGGCAACTGCAAATAAAGTAAACAATACTGAAGAACTGTTAATCAAGGGCGCTTTCGAATCCCTAAAAGAAAAAGTAGAAAACAAAGATGAATTGAAAGAATTAGATAGCGCATATACATCGTTTCTTGAACAAGGTCTAAGAGTAATCGCTTTTGGCGCAGGGAAATGGGAAAATAATCACGATCCTTCCTCTTGGAAAATTAAAATTGTCGGGCTAGTGGGGTTTCTAGATCCAGCAAAAGAAGGAGTAAAAGAAGCCGTTATTGCTGCAAAAAAAGCAGGTGTTCGCGTGGTGATGATTACTGGCGATCATCCTATGACTGCAAAAGCTGTGGCTAAAGACGTTGAAATTTGGGCGGAAAATGACCAGATCCTTGCTGGTGAGGAAATAGAGGGAAGTTCTGAAAAGCATCTTCTTGAAGCTTTGAGAACGACTACGGTTTTAGCTAGAATTCTTCCAGAACACAAATATCGAGTAGTTAAACTTTTACAGGAATCAAATGAAATTGTCGCAGTTACTGGTGATGGAGTTAACGATGTTCCGGCTTTAAAGGCAGCAGATATAGGAATTGCCATGGGGGGTGGGACTGAGGCGGCCAAGAATGTTTCAAAAATGGTAATCTTGGACAATAACTTGAGAATTATCGTAGAAGCAATCAGAAATGCCCGAGTGATTGCCAATAATATTCGCAAAGTGATCTATTATCTCACTTCAACTTCTCTGCAAGAAATCGTTTTAATTTCCCTAGCTATTTTAAACAATCTGCCCCTCCCTCTCGTTGCGATTCAAATTCTGTGGATCAATCTTGTAACTGACGGAGTCCTGGATAAGACCTTTCCCTTCATTAAAGAGGAGGGTGATGTTATGGCAGATAAGCCCCGGAGGCCTGAAAAGCAGTTTTTTGATTTTACGCAAATTATTCGCATTTTGAGCTTTGGTATTGCTTTAGGACTGCTATGTTTTTTTCTCTATATCTATCTCATTGAAGAATATGAGATGAAAATGGTATCAACGATTATCTTCACTTCCGTCGTATTTGCTCAGTGGGCCAATGGAATCCAAGCTCAGAAAGAATCCGAGCCTTTTTTTAAGAACGTTTTACGAAGTTTTACAATAAATCCTCTGATTTTTTGGGGAATAGCACTTGGAATAGTTCTTCAGTGCTCCATCATTTATTTTGCGCCAACATTGTTTCATTCCGTCCCCATGGATTTAGAACACTGGAAATATCCTTTACTTGTATTTTTAGCAGCATTTGGCATTGTCGAAATAAGAAAGTGGATCGAATGGTGGCTGCGGAGAAAAAAGGTCGCAGGAAAAACATAATGAATAAAGGAGTATGATTCTCTGTATACAAGGAAAAAACGATGGGATATTTAGAAAAAGAGCGTAAGCTTTCCAATTATTTTAAGGGGCGGTCGGTCTCCCTTTTGCGTTATGCGATGGGGATCGTCTTTTTTTGGTATGGCGCCTTGAAAGTGTCCGGAAATAGCCCTGTTGACGAGCTTGTGATGCAGGCTCTCCCTTGGC
>JAGVJV010000279.1 GCA_020050965.1 Parachlamydiales bacterium | reverse complement strand
TGCGCTCCCCCAACTACAACTACCTCCCCTCTGCCGAGGATATTTACGTCTCTCCTGCGCAGATCCGCCGCTTCGACTTGAAAAAAGGGGATAGCATCTACGGAGCAATCCGCCCTCCAAAAGAGAAAGAAAAATTCTTCGCCATGCTCAAAGTGGAGAAAATCAACGACGAGCTACCTGAAAAAGGAAAAGACCGGATCCTCTTTGAAAACCTCACCCCCCTCTATCCTAAAGAGCGGCTCGTGATGGAGACCAATAAAGAGAACATCACCACTCGAGTCATCGACCTAGCAGCCCCTATCGGAAAAGGACAGCGCGCTCTGATCGTTGCCCCACCACGTACCGGTAAAACCATCATCCTCCAGGAAATCGCCAAAGCGATCTCCACCAATAATCCCAAAGTCAAACTGATCGTCCTCCTGATCGACGAGCGCCCTGAAGAAGTGACCGACATGATCCGCACTGTCAAGGGCGAAGTGGTCTCTTCTACCTTCGATGAACCCCCAGAGCGCCACGTGCAAATCGCCGAGATGGTCATCGAAAAAGCAAAGCGCCTCGTCGAGTGCGGCCACGACGTGGTCATCCTCCTCGACTCGATCACCCGCCTGGCTCGCGCCTACAACACTGTCCAGCCACACTCAGGCAAAATCCTCACCGGGGGAGTCGACGCCAATGCCCTCCACAAACCCAAACGCTTCTTCGGCGCAGCCCGCAATATCGAAGAGGGTGGCTCGCTTACCATCATCGCCACCGCCCTGATCGAAACCGGCTCACGCATGGAAGAGGTCATTTTCGAAGAGTTCAAAGGAACCGGAAACATGGAACTGGTCCTCAACCGGCACCTGTCCGATAGACGAGTCTACCCAGCGATTGACATCAACAAGAGCGGCACCCGCAAAGAGGATCTGCTCTGTCACCCCGAAGAGCTCGAGAAGATCTACATGCTCAGACAAGGGCTTGCCGACCTTTCTCCACTCGATGCCATGAAACTGCTCATCGAGAAGCTGAAGAAGAGCGGCAGCAATGTCGAATTCTTGTTGTCGATGAAAGGGTTCTAAATGCAAAGACTCAACTTGACTTCAGACAATTTTTGTTAAGGAGCACTAGTAACTCGTTTCAACAGTTTTTGATGTTTCGGCTGCGTCAAAGCCCAAACATCAAAAACTGTTGAAACGAGGTACTAGAGGGATTTCCGAGAAGGCTTTGATCCAGCGATGGATGTCTTTGAAATTGAGTGAACTTGGGTATAAAATTGCAATAAAAAATAACATAGAATTTACTTTACATCCCCAAATTTATTTGATATTTATCGTCATTAACCTATGAACCTATCCCGATCAACTTTTTATCGGGATAGGTTCATGTAGGTTATAAGGGGAGATGGGATGAAATTTAGACGATGGGTTGTAGGTATACTGATTACGGCTAGCATCTTTTCAGTGATTAGTTATTTTGGGATTGTAGAAGGCGATATCAACACTCAGGACAGCTCCAATGCAAAGGAACATTTTCATCCCTTAGGCAATCTCCCCTCCAAGTATACCATCGAGTTGCGCAATGGCTTAAAGGCAACGCTTCCTTTTGATGACCTTCAGGATTTTGAGGAGGCAAAAAGAGGGTTTATTAGCGCACCCGCCTACAAGCAGATTATGGCCGATGCCGGTAACGTTGCATGGGATATGGGAAGCTATGAATTTTTGCTAAAAGGTGAAGATTTTGAAAGCATTAATCCCTCCCTGCAACGTCAGGCGATATTGAATATGGGCTATGGCCTTTATGAGGTTGTGCCGGGCAGGATTTATCAAGTGCGCGGTTTTGATTTAGCCAATATCACATTCATCAAGGGGGATACAGGGTGGATTGTGTTTGACCCCTTGACTGCAAAAGAAACAGCTCGAGCCGCCCTTGCATTTATTAACGAAAAGCTTGGCATGCGCCCTGTGGTCGCCGTCATCTATTCTCACTCCCATGTAGATCACTTTGGAGGAGTGCATGGCGTAGTCAATGAAGCCGATGTCCGCTCTGGAAAGGTGACTGTCATAGCCCCGGAAGGTTTTCTTGAGGCTGCAATTTCAGAAAACGTGTTTGCAGGCAATGCGATGTCGAGACGTACTCAGTATCAGTATGGTGTTTTACTTGCGCGCAGCCCTTTCGGCCATGTCGACCAAGGCATTGGCAAGAACATCGCTAACGGTAATACGGGACTGATTGCACCAAATCGCTATATCAAAGAAGACTTTGAGGATGTGAAAATCGATGGAATAGAAATGGTTTTCCAGAATACTCCAGATACCGAAGCTCCCGTTGAGATGAATACTTATTTCCCCCAGTTCAAAGCGTTTTGGGCAGCAGAGAATATCACTGCTACGATACACAATGTTTACACCCTTCGTGGCGCCCCAGTACGCAATGCCTTAAACTGGTCAAAGCAGATCAACAACGCGCTTTATAAGTTTGGTGTCGAAGCAGAGGTGTTGTTTTCCTCGCACAGCTGGCCTCGCTGGGGAAATGCGCGCATCCAAGATGTGATGCGCGTGCAACGCGATGCCTATGCCAACCTCAATAATCAGGTATTGTACTATGCTAATAAAGGCGTAACAATCAATCAGATTCACAATATTTATGAACTTCCCCAGAGTCTAAAAAAACACTGGGCTGCGCATAGCTATCATGGGTCTGAAAAGAATAATTGCCGTGGAGTTTTGCAACGCTTTTTAGGTTACTGGGATGCCAATCCCGCCACACTGATCCCCCTTTCTCCGGAGCAGTCTGCTCCTCTTTATGTTGAGATGATGGGTGGTTCCGAGAAGATCATCGCCAAAGGCACTGAATTGTATAACCAGGGCAAATACCTAGAGGCGTCTGAAATCCTGAACAAGCTTATTTATGCAGAGCCATCAAACCAGACAGCCAAAAATTTGCTAGCGGACACCTTCGAACAGCTCGGCTACCAGCAAGAGAGTA
Organism: Parachlamydiales bacterium; assembly: GCA_020050965.1. Taxonomy (GTDB): domain Bacteria; phylum Chlamydiota; class Chlamydiia; order Chlamydiales; family Rhabdochlamydiaceae; genus Sacchariniichlamydia. The sequence continues at coordinate 1,885 of JAGVJV010000279.1, read as the reverse complement.
CGGGCGTACGCAACAGTTTTCTTCAGGGAGCCTATGAGTTGCGTACTGGGATACAAAGCGGGGTGCCGCCAAAGTCAACAGGTCCCGACGTTATCCGCGCCATGCCAACAGATAGTTGGCTTGATTTCTTGGGCATCAGTATAGATCCTAAGAAAGCTGAGGGATTGAAGTTCGCCATCAATCTCGTGATCCCAGACAAAAAAGAGAATTATTTGCTAGAAATGAGCAATGCGACACTGACGAATATCAAGGGAGTCCAGGCGAAACAGCCGGATTTGACAATCACGATTAACCGAACAGAGCTCGATAAGGTGATGATGGGTATCAATACGTTTGAGGATTTGATTGCTTCCAATAAGGCGAAGTTCGAGGGCGATCGCAAGCCATTTGATCAGCTCAAGAGTCTTTTAGTGGTGTTTACGCCGGACTTTGAGATCCTTCCGGGGACAGTCACCGCACCAAAGGCAAACACCCAGAATCCAAATCCACTCAAACTACCCGATCTATTACCGCCAGATTCATCTGGCGATTGAAACGGGAGAACAGGAAAGACAAGCGAGTTTTGAGCCTTTCCTTAGATAAGAGCTCTAACCCGCTTGTTTTTTCTTTCCTTCAAGAACGCCAAAAATGAGCTAAATAAATATAAGGTCCACACTATAAGGCAGTTAATTTAGCTCACAGGCACTAATTATGAGCCAAATGAGCCAAATTCGCTCATTTAAACTTGGATCATTTGACTCAAAATCGAGAGCTGTTCTATAATTGAGCCAAATGGAGCAAATGGATGAAATACCCGGAATTAGAATCTTCAGTTTTAGAATTTAAAAGAGAACTCCCAAAAAATGATCAGATTATCAAAACAATCATCGGATTTTGCAACCAAAATGGGGGGAAGCTCATTATTGGGGTTACAGATAATCGCGAGATAGAGGGGCTTCCAATTAAAGAGCTGGAATATGCCCTAAATTCTATTGATCAGGCGATTTTCGAAGCAACCTATCCTCCAATTATCCCGCGTGTTTTTACCCGGAGATTTGGTGAAAAAAATGTGCTAGAAATAGAGGTCTCTTCAGGAATGAATAAGCCTTACTATCGCAAATCAGAAGGGTTGGAAAAGGGAACATATATACGTCTTGGTCGAAGCACACTTCGAGCAACACCTGAAATAATCCAAGAGCTTCAATGGCAATCGAGCGGTCTTTCCTTTGAAACTATGGCACAGCATCGGGCAACTGAAGCAGATATTGATTTAAAAAAAATTGAACATTTCCTTGAGATTAGAAAAAATGGAGGTAAAGCGGAACCGACTAAAGCTGTTCTAAAGGGTTATGAACTTATCATCGATGAACATTCTAACACCTATCCAACCGTTGCAGGCCTTTTGCTATTCGGTAAAAATCCTCAAAGTTTCCTCAGCGAAGCAATGATTATTTGTTCTCATTTTCATGGGATTTCTGGACGGGAAGCTTTAGCTACAATTGACTGTGAAGGGGATATTTTCCAGCAGTTTCAGCAGGCAGAGAATTTTATATTAAGCCGTCTTTCCCGTTCTTATTCTATTAAGTCTTCAAGACGAGTCGAAAAATTAGAAATTCCAAAAGTTGCAATCCGTGAAGCTCTATTAAATGCAATTGTTCATCGCAATTATCATCTCAAGGCGCCGACCAAAATTGCCATCTATGAAAATCGAATTGAAATCTTCAGTCCAGGGCAATTTCCAGGACCGTTGGATGTGAGAAATCTTAAAGCTGGAATTACCTATCTACGCAATCCAGCAATATGCAAAATCTTTAGAGAGGCTGGATATGTAGAAAAAATTGGATCTGGATTTATTACGATATTTGATTCCTATGAAAAACAGAAGCTGGCAGATCCTGAAGTAATC
>JAGVJV010000175.1 GCA_020050965.1 Parachlamydiales bacterium | reverse complement strand
GACACACCTAGCCAATCCAAATAAAAGAGTAAAATAATCTGGATAAGGAAACCCAGATGAGGCGAGCATCGTTCCCGAAACCGCGTCGACATTAGGGTAAGGGTTGGCGATTTTAGGATTTTCCTTCAGGATTTTTGGGCCAATGGTTCTGAGGATGAGGGCGATTTTGACCAGAGGATTATTGGGGGTATGTTCTTTGACAAATTGGTAGAGAGTCGTCGCCCGAGGGTCCTCGACACGCAAAACCGCATGGCCAAAACCAAAAACCAGGTGGTGCTGAGCCAGTCGTTTTCGGATGTGCTCTTCGACCTCTTCTTCTGTTGGGTGATCCCCCAGTTCTTTATGAAGGCTCTTGACAAACTCGAGGGTCACCTGATTAGCGCTCCCATGTCGAGGGCCCGCTAAAGCGCACATTGCAGCGGATAGGGAGCCATACATGTCATCTAGTCCTGAAGCGACCGCTTTCCCTACGAAAGCCGACAGATTGCCCCCGCCATGGTCATAATGGAGGACGTTGAAAAATTTAAAGGCCTGCATCAGAAGGTGATTTTTGCTCGGGACCTGCACCATTTCGGTGAAAGCCTCCATGTAGCCTAGATCGAAATTTGGCTCGGGTGTTTTGCCCCATCCTGCATGGTGGTTGATGACGCACGCGGCAAGGTGCGGCACTTTGGCAATCACATTGAGACAATCGAGCCGATAGTCGCCGATTTTGTCGTGCATCTCGAGCAGCAGCAGCGCCGAGGCAAATAGCTTGATGGGCGACCCTTCTCGAGGCAAATGATAAATCTGTTTGACGACAGAATCGGGGCAGCGGCTCCGACTTTTTAAATGAGCGAAAAATTCTGCAACCTCTTTTTGGCTCCCCTCTTTGCCATGATAGAGCAAATAGATCACCTCTTGCGGCTCACGAAATGCCAATTTACTGACTGGCTGGCCGCAATAATGGAGCCCTTTTTCAGGGTCAACATTGGAAGTGACACAATAGCCGACGGGAACGCCGCGCAGCCCCGTTTCTAAATTTTCCTCGGTGATTTCAAATAACACTTTAGACAAGCGACAGCCTCTCTTCGATCAACTCTTTTTCCGAAAGCATGATCATTTTTCTTAAAAACGGATCTATCTCTAAGCCCTTCACGATTTCTACTTTCCCCTTTCCCTTTGAGCGACAAGGAAATGAAAACATCAGATCTTCTTGAATCTGATAGGGATTTCCATTCGAATAAACGCCCATTGCAAAAAAATCCCCTTCTGCGGTGGGCTCCATGATACTGCGGATCGAATCGAGGGCTGCATTGGCAGCCGAAGCGGCTGAAGATTTCCCCCGCGCCTTGATCACCACGGCTCCCCGCTTTTGGACAGATTCAATAAATTCATGCTCAAGCCATTTTCGGTCGGAAATCACCTCAGTCACAGTTTTTTTTCGAATCTGTGCATGGAAATAATCGGGCACCTGCGTCGTCGAGTGGTTGCCCCAAATGGCCATTCTTGTCACTTCATCGACGGAGGCACCTGCTTTTTTGGCGAGCATAGCTTTGGCACGATTCTCATCTAGCTTGGTCATACAAAAAAACTGTTTGGGATCCATCTTAGGTGCATGATGCAGAGCGATGAGGGCATTGGTGTTGCATGGATTGCCGACGACAAAAACCAGGGCATTAGAAGAGGCTTTTTCATTCAGGGCCTTTCCCTGCTCAATAAAAATTTTGGCGTTTGCAGCAAGAAGATCCTTCCTTTCCATGCCTGGTCCACGCGGCCATGCTCCGACGAGAAGGGCTAGATCGATATCTTCAAAAAGTTCAAAAGGATTAGAGGAAATTTGAACTCCTTTTAAGAGCGGATAGGCGCAATCTTCAAGCTCCATCACCACCCCTTCAAGAGATTGCATCATCTCAGGAATTTCAAGGATGCGCAGCTCGATAGGTTGATCTTTTCCAAGCATCTCCCCTGAAGCGATCCGAAAGAGGAGGTTGTAGGCAATCTGCCCAGCTCCCCCAGTTACAACAATTTTTTTGATACCCATGGTTTTACTATCATAATTTTTTTGAGTCTTTGTCAATTCAAATTGCTCTTCTTTGCAAAATTCGGTATAATGGATCGCATGCACTGGCTGGTACTGTTATATGCGACTTGGTCGAGCTTTTTTGTCACCGGCAAGATGATGCTCGCCTTTTCTACACCCCTATTTCTCACCGCAACTCGCATGCTCCTTGCCGGACTTCTCATGGTGGGCTATCTTGCTATTCGGCGCCGCTCAGAATTTAAACTCAATCGGAGCCAATGGATCTCCATCGGCTTCCTCTCACTCTTTACTATCTTTCTAACAAATATTTTAGAATTTTGGGGCCTGCAGTATCTTTCGGCAGCCAAGACGTGCTTTATCTATAGCCTCTCTCCCTTCCTCGCCGCCCTCTTCTCCTATCTCCACTTCAAGGAAAAAATGACCAAATCCAAATGGATTGGCTTGGGTATCGGTTTCCTTGGGATGACCCCCGTCTTCATGGCCCAAACTGGATCGGAAGAGCTTTTAAATGCCTTTGCCTTCTTCTCCTGGCCGACCCTTGCGATCATCGGCGCAGCACTCTTTTCTGTTTACGGCTGGGTCATTTTGCGGCTTGTGGTGAAAGACAATGCGGTCTCCCCTGTCATGGCTAATGGAAGCAGCATGCTCATTGGTGGATCCATGGCCCTCATCGCATCGGCGCTGGTCGACCCCTGGAGCCCCATCCCTGTTGCTGCAGGCAATATGAACCCCTTCATTTATGGCACTATCGGAATGACGCTGCTCTATAACGTCGTCTGTTATAATGTCTATGGACTCATGCTCAAACGCTTTACGGCTACATTACTTTCGTTCGTCGGAATTTTGAGCCCGATCTTCGCTTCAATCACCGCTTGGATCTTCCTTGGCGAAACCCCTTCATGGCAGATTTTCCTATCTACTGGAATCGTCTCGATTGGCCTTTGGATTTTCTATCGCTCCGAGCTAAAGCAAGGTTATATTAAGAAGATGAGCACTGATCAAGCTCGAGATGCTTCAGAATAAGCTGGGCCCGTTCTTCAATGGGAGCAGCTGGGATCCGGATCACCTCAAACTCATACTTGCGATACTGATCTTCAATATGTCTTTCAATACGAAGTGCTTCCTCGAGAGACTCTGCCCTGACGGCAGTTTGTTCACAATGGCCTAGATTTTCGATCAGAAATACTTTGGGATGGTAGGTCTTTTTGGCGATGAGATTTTCAACGATCGAGGCGATTTGCCCATGCGCTTTGTCATTTTGTAGGAGCGAATAGGTGAGAACATCGATGGGTGAGCGATCAAAAAAAATGACATGTGCATCTTTTGCTTCTGCTTGACGCTTGAGCAGCAACTGGAGCACGCTCATATTGAAGCCATCCTGATTCCAAGGCTCTTCGATTTGCTGAGAGAGCCTTTCTTGAATGAGATCGGTCGCCGCTTCATTGATCACATGAAAGCCATTAATTTGAAAATGGTTGATGAGGGATGTTTTCCCAACACCCGGTCCGCCGGTAATGATGATGAGGCGCTGATTTGCACATAGAGGCAATACCAGACAGAGCGCAATGATAAAAGAAAGTATCTTAGACATCATCTATTCGCATATTTTGTAAAATTTTCTCAGAAAAATCGTCTAGATCATCTGGAGAGCTACAATCGAGTCCTCCAGTGACAACGAAACAGGAATGGCCACCCACAGAAAATAAGTGGATATCCAGATGGAGCACATCTTCTAGTTCTTCATCTAGGCAGAGATGCACCCGGTAGTGGTTGGAAAAATCGACATTACTGACAAATGGAGGGAGCCTTTCAACATAGCAATCGACCTCTTCGCTGAGATAGTTGCACTCTTGGCAGGAAAAGTCTTTATAAAACTCTTCGAGAATCGCTGGAAGAAGATCGATCGCCTCGCCTTCTCCTACATTAAGAGGGACTTTACCGATCGCCATCACATACAGATTTTCATCCTCTCCGTTCGTGTTAAAAACGTTAAGAGCAAATCCCGTTTGCGAGTTGTAGAGATTCCAAGTCCTTTTTAATTCTACGGGGATCTCAACACTTAAATCGAGCTCTTGATCCCAATAAGTATATGACTCACCTGCAAAGGCTCCGATGGACAACATCAGAGCTAAAAAAAGCGCTTTCATAACTCCTCCTACTTGAGAGTGAAGCTCTGAAGTTTGAAACCTTTGGGATTTTTGGAGCAAGAATTATTTGACGAAATGGATGGATTGCAAAAGAGAACCCAGCATCGCTTCGCTCTCTTCATTGCTGACCACTTGGTTTTCTTTCTTAATTAAACTGATCGTAAAGCCAAAATGGTCCTTCACAAACAAATAGTCGCAGACAAAAAGAGGTTCGAAGAATTGCTGAGAATGGGAGAGAATGCGCAATTTGCATTTCGTAAATTCGATCTCGTTACAGCTGACGTTTTTAAATTCCATCTGCTCATAGAGGACCCCTTCAAGCTCCGCTTCATCTTTTGTCATCGATTGATGAAAATGCTCTGGGAGAGTTTTTGGATGGTCATTCTGATCTATCTCTACAGTCAGATTCCCTTGATCCGAATCAGAAAACACATACCACCAGCTCCCATCCAGTTCGTCTACACCACTCTCTTCCTCATCGAGCTCAAAACCTGAAGGAATCTCAAAGGTGAATCCTGTGATCGTATCGTTAAACCTCGCGGCGCAAGGTTTAAAGGGAGCAGAGAAGCAAAAGGTGGTAAGAAGGAGAAAGACAAGTATTTTTTTCATAAGAATGTGTTTGCGGTTACCAAGACTTGAACTTGGGACCTCAACATTATCAGTGTTGCGCTCTAACCAACTGAGCTATAACCGCGTAATACCCCGCTCGGGGTAATATTTTGGAGGCTAGGAGAGTCGAACTCCTG
>JAGVJV010000160.1 GCA_020050965.1 Parachlamydiales bacterium | reverse complement strand
CTTTACCCTGAGCTTGGTGCTCTGTTGTCTTAATTTTTGCCATTTCGGCTGCGTGAAAGCCCCGGGGTTGCGATGCCTGCAGGGGGGATTGTATTGGCGACGTAATACTATCCTCCTTGCAGGCATCGCAACCGCGGGAGCTTTGACGTCAGCCCAAATGGCAAAATTAAGACAACAGAGCACTGTTGAATAAATATAAGTAGGTAAGAATAATAAGGAAAAATAGGAGATACCCATGAGCGAGAATGCCCAAGCTAACCGGTCCGGTTCAGTGGACGATAAAATCGAAGAAGCCCTAATGAAATCACGAAGGATTTTCTTCTCGGATGCTGTCGATGAGAAAACTACCAATAGCGCGATCAGAAAGCTTTGGTATCTTGAGCATTTAGATCCAGGTAAACCCATTTTGTTTGTGATCAATTCTCCCGGCGGTGCGGTCGATTGCGGCTTTGCCATTTGGGATCAGGTGAAGATGCTAAAATCCCCTGTTTCGACTTTGGTGACCGGTCTGGCGGCTTCGATGGGCTCTATCTTAAGTTTATGTGCTGCTCCAGGGCGCCGTTTTGCAACTAAGCACGCTCGGATTATGATCCACCAACCGCGGGTTATGGGTCTTATTCAAGGCCAAGCGACCGATCTCGAGATCCAAGCAAGGGAGATCCTGAAAACGCGTCAGGCGATCGTCGACATTTACGTTGAGGCGACAGGCAAGGATCGGAAGACGATTGAAAAGGCGATCGATCGAGACACCTGGATGTCGGCCGAAGAGGCGCTCGAATATGGGCTGCTCGACAAAGTCGTCAGTTCCTTCTCTGAAATTGAGATGTAAAATTTTATTTAACAGGATCCTGTTAGCGAAGCGGATCCTGTTTTATTATTTATTTCCTTTATGTTATAATATCCTTAATAAACAATAATTGAGGACATTATGCAACAAATAAGTCATACTACGCCCGCTTCAAACATCAAATATTGCGGATCGTGTGAAAAACCAAATGCTAGCAAGCTATGCGGAAAATGCAAACAAGTCGCTTACTGTGATCGTGATTGCCAATTAGCTCACTGGACGGCTCATAAAGCTCTTTGCAGCGCACCTTGGTATGCAAACGCTAAGCTCTGGGATCAAAAGGTTGTGGATGTCCGTTTTGGCTGTGTGCGTAGAGCGAAGAACTTTATCGCACAGGCTCTTAAGCTTATTCCAAAATCAGGCGAACTCAAATATTTGATTATTTCTAAGAAACCCAATGAAAATGATGCTACTTTAAGCTACGAAGGTTCCCGGGATATTGGATGGGAATATCATGTTGTCGTAGAATATTCAGAGGGAAATAATCGTTTCATTATTGAGCCGCTAAAATCCAAAAAGCTATTTGAGTATAAAGCTTGGGCCGCTGAAATCACACAGGGCAATAGCGACAAATTTAAGTGTTTATCAATGAATCAGATCTATGGCGCGGCAATCGATGGACAAACACGTAAAGTCCTTGGAGTTTTCGCTGAAGCTAATGGAAAAATCCTTAAGATCGATCAAGATCTCTAAAGATATCACTATAATAACCAGCAAGTTACAAATCCTAAGCTGGTTTTCGTCATATAATTCACTTGAATAGTTAAAAAATATCGCATTCGAGTGGATTATAGCCTATAATCCGCTTGAGTAAAGATAAAATCCTACCTTTGAGCGAAATATACGTTGAAAAATGTAGTGAATGATGTTAATCTGGGGTTATGGAACAAATTATTGGCAGAGAAGAGGAAATAAAGCTGCTCTTGAGGCTCTATGAGTCAAAGCAAGCGGAGTTTCTGGCAATTTATGGAAGAAGACGGGTCGGAAAAACTTACTTGATTACAGAGTATTTCCAGGATAAAGGGATTTTCTTTGAAGTGACCGGCTCTGCAACTGCGACAACAGCAGAACAATTGCTCAGATTTCACCACGAGTTTTGCGGACTTTTTAAGAGCACGCAGAAAATCAAGCCTCCGAAAAATTGGCAAGAAGCTTTTAAGAGGCTGAATGAAGCTCTGCATGAATTCAAAACTTCCAACCAAAAAATCATCCTGTTCTTTGATGAGCTTCCGTGGCTAGCATCACCAAGATCGAAATTTCTCTCTAGCCTAGACTATTTCTGGAACCGGCACTTTTCTAGAATGCCCAATGTACTTTTGATTGTCAGCGGATCCTCTGCCTCCTGGATGATCAATGAGGTATTAAATGATAAAGGCGGCCTTTATGGACGACTGAGCGCTCATCTACGACTGAGGCCGTTTAATTTGACTGAAACAGAGAAATTTCTAGAGTATAAAGGGATTCATTTAACGAAAAAACAGATTTGTGAAATTTACATGGTAACCGGTGGAGTGCCCAAATATCTATCTTTTTTACAACCCGCTACCTCTTCTACACAATGTATTCAGTCTCTTTGCTTTACTCCACAATCCCCTCTTATTGGCGAGTTTCACAAACTCTTATACTCCCTCTTCAGGCATCCGGAGCAGCATATTGCAATCATTCAAGTGCTCTCTGAAAATCGGCACGGCCTTGAAAGGCTTGAACTTTTAAAGCGGGCTAAAATCAGAAACAGCGGCCAAGCCACAAAACTGCTGCGCGAGCTTGAAGAATCGGATTTTATCACGGTGATGTATAAATATGGAAAGGCAGAGAGGTCGGCTATCTATATATTAACAGATGAATATTGCCGTTTTTATCTGCACTGGATTGATCCGGTCAAGAGCAGCATTTTACGCGGCGATGAATACGATTACTGGATTAAACGGGCAAGCACCCCTTCATGGCTTAGCTGGGCAGGTCTTTCGTTCGAAAGCCTCTGCCTAAAACATGTTCGCAAAATCAAAGATGCGCTCAAAATCGGCGGCGTCTCTACACAAACAGGATACTGGAAAACTATCTCATCCAGGGGCAAAAAAGAGTCGGAGATAGACCTCGTGATTGACCGGGCTGATCAATGCATCAACCTCTGCGAAATCAAATTCTGCAATGCTCCCTACGAAATACCAAAATCATATGCCAAGGACTTGCAAACTAAAAAAGAAGCTTTCCGTTCCACAACCAAAACCCGCAAAGCTCTCTTCACTACCCTCATTACACCTTACGGCGCCGTCATCAACCCCTCCTACACAAGCTCAGTCGACAATCAGGTCATTGTCGATGAACTATTTTAACTTCGATCAAGCTCTTTGAAAACCTTCTCGATGGTGCTGCCTGAGTAGCGCTCGGTTGCATCGTCTCTATTTACCAAAATTTTCTGTGTAAACAGCTCTTGCATCTCTTTCACTTGGTTTGTGCTGCGGAGCCAATCTCTCAAGACTGCTTTCTCTTGAGGTGTATATCGCGTTCTGCCATCGAAGAATTTCGCTTGGACAATGAGATGCATAGGGATGTTGACTGGCTCTGGTCCCTGGATGACGAGGCCTGAGTCGAGGTTATAGAGGGCGATGCGGACATCTCCTTGTTTGGAGTATTTAAGCTCATCCTGGATTTGGTTAGCGGTGTCTTGGCTGACCATTGCGAGCCTGGTCCCATCGATGATGACGGCATTAGTGACAATATCTTGGTAGCCATTCCAAGGTTCATAAGGGGGCTGCTTTTCATCAGTTCGTTTGTAGGTGGGGGCAAGGTTGAGGTCGATGAGCAGATCGTCGGAGAAAATGGGGGCCCCAATCAGGTCATTGACTCGCATCACTTGGTTGCGCCAGCTTGAAGTAGTGTTTGGCAGTACAGGCTGCCAGGTTGAGGACTCCAGAAGCGTTCCGTAGGAGAAGCGGAGCACAGGTCGCGGCATCGTGAATTTGGGCGACTGGACCTCGATATGGGTCTGCTTCTTCGTTTCTTTTTTTGTCTCGGCGTCGACCTTCAGCTCTTTCTGCATTTCGATTTCAACTTCATTGCGCAAGTTGTCATTCAATGGGAGGGTCAAGGTGTCTGACAATTTATCTACGTAAGTATCAGCAATCTCTCGAAGCTGCTGTTTGATCTTCTCTGGTGAATATTTTTTAAGCAGCGGATGGGTGAAGAAGGCTTTAAATGCTTTGCTCTGGAACAGATATGCCAAATTTTTTGCGACGAAGATCTCTTTGGGCGCTTCGGTGGGGTTCTCTCCCATCTGCTCCCATGGACTATCGGGCTCTGTTGTGACAAATAGCTCTACGGTGAGCTGAAAGAGGGAGCGCAGATCGGCTGCCTTAGCCCCTTTAATCGCACCGAAGATCTTGTCGATCAGATGGGCTTTCAGAGCCTCTTTTAAGGCTCTAGGGGTGTCGGTGCGAAGCCGCTCTTTTTCGAGGTAGATGGCGTAAATGAAGAAATGTTCAAGGTTTAGTTCTGCGCCCACATCGATATCGAAGACTCGCTTGAGTTCACTTGCAATGATGCGGAAATCCTCTTCAGGGACAATAAAGCGTACGTTTTGCCCTTCAGCAAGCTCGCGCAGGCGCCACACTGCTTGGAGGGCATCGCGCATCAGCGTTTGCCGTCCGACGGTCACTTTGGCCTCTTCGAGGGGGTGGAGTTTCCAATCGACCCCGGTGCAGTACTTTTGGGCAAAATAGCCGGCGACATTGTCTCGGTGAATGGACTCTGTAGCAAGGGGCGTCGCTTTGAGTTCTCCTCTGCGGAGGACCATCTCTTGGCCCCGCTCATCATGGAACATGATTGCTTCATAGCGGGAATTTTTAAATTGAGGCAGGTTGATGATCGCGCGGGCCACATCGATGTTTGCCTTATTGCGGAACATGCCTTGAAGGTCGAGGAGTGAGGTCTTCTCCCCTTTATAGAGGTAGGCTACCTGCTCATTGAGAGGTGCTGTAGAGAGTCTTTCAGGGAGGATTTCGATTTTATGAGGACTCTTTCTCCAGAGCAGATCGAGTGTTCGGGCTTGTGTGTCGGAAGGGATCAGTTTGTGGAAAAGCTGAGGGAATGTGACCAGATTCCAGAGCGTACCGCTATAAGCTTTGACAGAGTTAAAGAGGTAGGCGATCATCTGCGAGGCCAGCCCCAATTGTTTAGGATAGCGCTTGACCTGGGGGAGAACGTGTCTTTGAATGAGCTCGATTTTTAGCTCTGGGCGGCGATTGATGTGCTCTGCAATCTTCTCTTTTTGCACCTCGGAGATGGGACCTCCTAATTTGCCCTGTCCCCCTATTTTTGCATAGCCAGTTAAGGCGTCGCTGTCATCTACAGAAGAAATTCCTTTCTCTATTTCCTGGTCGAGCATGACTTTTAACCTGGTGATCTCGAGATCGACGATTTCAGGGCTAATTGGCTGCGCCAAATGCATCATCATGGTGTAATCGAGGATTTCTGAAACTGTCCCATGGAGCGAGCGCCAAGCCGGTTTGCCGCTGCCGTGGTAGGGAATTGCGACAAAGTCCATCCCTTTTTGATTGGCGCGCCATTCTTTGGGGAGGGGCCCATAATTTTCGCCCAAGATTTTAGTCATGACAATTGAGAAGAGTTTGGAGATCTGCTCTTTATAGGTGGCTAGGAGGTTTCGGATGCGCGGATCGGCAATGCCCTTGACGAAGGTATAGGCCGGATCGTGTTGTCCGTTTTTATAGTCTTCTACCGCTTTTTTCTCTTCATAGGATAAGTTTGGAAGGGAATAGTATCCTGTTCCTTCGACAATATAGGTTGCGACAGCTTTGCGCTCTTTCGAATCTAACCGACGGAAAAGGGCAAGCAGCTCCTCAGGTTTTTGCGGTTCGGCTCTTATGTAATCGGCAACGAGTTTTTTCTCATTTGCGCTGAAGCCAGAAAGATCTGCTAGAACCGCCTCAATAAGCGGCTCTTTGGCATAGAGTAGATAATTTTGCTCAGAGAAGGGGATTTTGCTTTCGCTGCTGATGAAAGGCCAGCGGATCAGATTGCGCAGAGCGGGCTTTTTCACAATCGCTTCAAAGAGGGAAACCTGCGCCATTTCCATATCGGGATGGACCGGTTTGTGATTCCCTAGAGTGAAGAGGTGGGCCTGTAAGATATCGAGCAGCAGATCGACTTCGTCGAGATTGGCTAAACCAGATAGGCGGAGAGTGCTCACAATCTCGCTCATGAGCTCCAGCTGTTCATTTGAGATAGGATCGCCTTGGAGGGCCATCTCAACAAAGCGCAAAGCGATGCTTAAAACGCTACTGCTGCTGATCAGCATGACCCGCCGTCCTTTTCGGATATCATTTAAACGGCTTAGCAGATGTTGCAGGGCAGGTGTGCTAACATCGCTATCGCGATCAAATTTTACCGGCTCGACGATGCGTCGGAAGCCATCTCCAAGCAGTCTTTGCAGTCTTGCCGACATCGATGGGAGGAGTGCACTGGGCATCGAGATGGCCACCAGTTTATCGCCATCAGCCTCTTGCACAGCTTGCAGCACGCTGACCACGTCCCCTTTGCCAAAGCCCATGATCGCTTCCAACAGGACCCCGGTCAAATGGTCGGTATGCGCATGGAACTCTCTTTTTGGCAGTACTTCAAGCACTTGAACCTGATCGGCTCTCAGCCGGAATCTAGGATCGTTTTTGCTCATGAAATAGTCGTAAACGAGATATTCGGGATGCTCATTGGAAAAGTAGGCAGGGTGATACCGATTTACTGTCTCGAGAAGCTTGATTATTCGGCTAATTTCAACATCTGGTTCTTGCCTCTTAATGGCAGCTAGCAATTGGTTGATGACCTGATGCTGGTAAACTACAAAGTGTTGGAGGCGGCCAACTTTTAAGGCCTCTATCGTTAAATCAAAGACCCGGTGAATCTCATCCGCTGTCAAATAGGGGAGTCTGTGGTGAAGAGGCTCAAGATCGCGCGTTGGGAGGAAGCTCGTCAATGTATTAAAATCGAGCGGCTCCAGGATCTTTCCTTCTAATTCTTGTCTGTAGAGGGCAAGCAAGGCTGGATCTTTAGGCTGTTTATTAGCGAGATCGACCACATTTTGCTGAGCAGATCTCAAATTTTGCTCAAGAACAGTTGCTTTTTCGGCGAGCTCTTGACTCCACTCCGTTAAGATTTCTTCTGCATTTGAATTAAGCCTATAGACTTGCTCAATTTCCAGTTCCCTGCGGAATTTGCCGATCTCTGCAGCGGCCGATGCAAATCCATCGCGCAGGACTTTGTCGTTTGTCTTCACATGTAAGAGATTTTCTAGTTCTTCAAGGGCCCGATTTCTTTCCTGAGTAGAAACTGTACTGACAGAAATCGCTTGTGAGAACTCTTTGAGCATCGATTTTCCAAGATCCAATACATCCGACTTGAGTTTGCTGCAGAGCTGGAATTTGACATCGTTTCGAGCAGGAGATGATACTTCGTCTTTGCCTAGGGGCCGTCTGGGGAATTGTTTTCTGGAAATCTCTTGCTTTTCTGCTGGGTCTACATCGAAATCTTTATTTGACAATTCAGATTTGTCG
>JAGVJV010000194.1 GCA_020050965.1 Parachlamydiales bacterium | reverse complement strand
GTATTATGATTAAAAAATTTAGCACGCTTTTTCTGCTGCTCCTATTCGCCTGCACTTCCAAACCTAAAGTCGAAAAGTCAGCTCAGCAAACGTTCTATGACACCCATTTGCTCTTCGATTTGGAGGAGGAATCCGAGCGCTCCCCCTGCCCGATCCAAGGGAAAATCCCCGAATGGCTATCGGGCGTCTTACTGCGCAACGGTCCCGGGAAATTTACAGTTGGAGACAAGCGGGTCGATTGGTTTGATGGCTTGGCTTTGCTCCACGCTTTTGAATTTACTCCGCAAAATGTGTTCTATAGCAGCCGATTTTTGCGCAGTGAGCAGTACTACATCATGAATGAGGAAAAAAGCCTCAATTTCGCTGGATTCGCCGTTGATCCCTGTCCTAAAACATTTAAGAATCAGACCTCCCGTTTCATCCCGAAAGAGATGAAAGATATCGTCAATGCCGATGTGACGATCCAGCAATATGCCGACCAATTTGTCGCCCTCACAGAGATCCCTCTCCCAGTTGTCTTCGATCCAGAGACGCTGGCAACGATAGGGAATTTCCAATATCAAGATGATCTGAAACAAGGGCAAGTGGAATCGGCACACCCTCAACATGATCTAGCCTCTAAGGAGACGGTGAACTATTTCATTCGGTTTGGAAGAAAAAGCAGCTACGTGATCTGGAAGATGAAAGATGGTGAATCAAAACGTGAGGTGATTGCAGAAATTCCTGTCGATGAACCAGCCTATATGCATAGCTTTGCCTTGACTGAGCACTATGTTGTTCTGGCCGAATACCCGTTTGTGGTGAGTCCACTCAGTCTCATCATCAACAAGAAACCCTATATCATGAACTTCAAATGGAAGCCTGAGAGAGGGACCACTTTTACTGTCGTCGAGCGGGCCACAGGCAAAGTGACCAAGATCAAAGGGGAGCCCTTCTTTGCATTTCACCATATCAATGCCTTTGACAAAGATGGAAAACTGTTTCTAGACATTGTCACCTATAAGAATGCCGAAATCATCAGTGAGGTAGATGGGGAAAAGGAGTGGAACAGCAACGAACTTGCTTCCCAAATGGCGCTAAAACGGTTTACCATTGAACTGGCAGGTGAAACTCTCTCTGAGGAGATACTTTTTGATCAGCCGCTCGAGCTTCCCCGTGTGCCCGCCGACCGCGTCGCCCATGAATACCGATACTGTTACCTGGTTGATTACGATTTTGCCACCTCACTTAAAGATCAGCGTAGCCTATACAAGGTAGATGTGACAAAAAAGAGAGGAATCAGCTGGTCCGAGGAGGGGTGCATGCCAGGAGAGCCTATTTTCGTCCCTCGCCCAGGAGCGAGCGAGGAAGATGATGGTGTAGTATTGTCACTGGTGCTAGACTTTGCTAAACACCGTTCTTTCTTAGTTATTCTCAATGCGCGTGACATGAAAGAACTGGCCCGCGCTGGGGTACCCTATGCTATCCCACTCGGTCTACATGGACTTTGGAAAGGACCAAAATGAATCCTGATTGGCATCTTAAGTCGATTGATCAAATCTTCGCAGCCCTCAAAACCAATCCTCACGGGCTCACGAATAGAGAGGCGATGAAAAGGCTAGAAACCTATGGCCCCAATCGACTCACCGCCACCAAAGGGCCATCGGCAATCCTTTTATTTTTGCACCAATTTATCAATCCTTTGATCTTCATCTTGATCATCGCCTCCTTTGTCAAGTTCTTCCTCTCCAATTATCTGGATGGCGGGGTGCTGCTTGCAACAATATTAATTATGGTCTGCATTAGCTTCTTTCAGGAGATAAAGGCGGAAAAAGCGATGCAAGCGTTAAAACAGCTTTCTGCCCATCACACAAAAGTGAAACGCAATGGAAAGATGGAGGTCCTCCCCTCGGAGCAGCTGGTCCCTGGGGATGAGATCTTTTTGGAAATGGGCGATAAGATTCCGGCCGATGCGAGACTAATCGAAGCGAAGGGCTTTAAAGTCAATGAATCCTCCCTTACAGGAGAATCGGTCCCTGTCGAAAAGGATGCGCAAACCCTTCTAGGCGATCAAGTGCTGGCCGATCGGAAAAACATGATCTACACCGGAACAGTCGCCGCGAATGGGCGTGCAGTGGCCATTGTAGTTGCGACCGGCATGGCGACTGAGCTTGGCAAAATTGCCGCCAGCATCCAAGAAATCAAGCCTGAAGCAACGCCCCTTCAAAAAAGCATCTCATCGATCGGAAACTGGATGCTCCTGATAGTGCTGGGTGTGGTCCTTATCTTCACTGGCATTAGCATCATTCAAGGAATGAATCTGGCCGATGTGTTCTTGCTTGGCGTCGCTGCTGCCGTTTCAGCGATTCCAGAGGGACTTCCAGTTGCATTTACGATCACACTTGCGGCTGGGATGAGTGTGATGGCCAAGAAAAATGCGATCATCCGCCGCTTGATCGCCGTCGAAACACTCGGCGCAACCACCATCATCTGCTCAGACAAAACGGGGACTCTCACTCTCAATCAGATGTCGATGAATACCCTCTACTCCTTAGATAAAGCGGTACGTCTCGATGTGGAAGAGGTCGATTTTCGCGACCCCATCTTCAAGCGGATTCTGGAAATCGGCGCTCTCTGCAACGACGCCCTGATGTCGGAGGAAAAAGATGAGGTCGACATCATCGGCGACCCTACCGAAGGGGCGCTACTCGTCGCTGCCTCCCATGCTGGAATCGATCTGAAAGAGCTCGCCGCACAGAGCCCGCGGTTAGCTGAAATCCCATTCCTCAGTGAAACGCTCTACATGGCCACTCTCCATAGAGTAGATGGCAAGAAAATGGTCTATATTAAAGGGGCTCCAGAAGTGATCCTGACCATGTGCAAGTATGCCCTATCTTCTGAAGGTGAAACTCTTTTAAATGAAAAGCACAGGCAAAAAATCGAAAGCGGAATCGAGCAAATGACCAGGCAAGCGCTCCGCCTCATCGCCGTTGCCTATTGTGAAGTTGACCCCAAAACCAGTTCCCTCACCGAAGATCACTTTGAAGAGAAATTGATCTTTGCCGGGATGTTTGGCATGATCGACCCTCCTCGCAAAGAGGCGATTCAAGCGATTGAGACCTGTAAAGAGGCGGGCATCAGGGTCATTATGATTACAGGCGATAACCAGATGACGGCTGAAGCGATTGCCGATCGACTCAATCTCCCAACAAAAAAGGCGCTCTCCGGAAAAGAGGTCCAATTGCTGACAGATGAAGAGCTGTGCGATGCGGTCAGAGATAGCTCGGTATTTGCCCGGATCGAACCTGCCGATAAATTGCGTATCGTCCAGACCTACCAATCTCTTGAACATATCGTCGCTATGACCGGCGATGGGGTCAACGATGCTCCAGCCCTCGAAGCGGCCAACATTGGCATTGCGATGGGCAAAAAGGGAACCGACGTTGCCAAAGAATCAGCCGATATGATCCTCTCGGATGACCGTTTTGATTCCATTGTTGCAGCCATCGAAGAGGGGCGGGCCATTTTCGATCGGTTGCGTAATGTCTGCACCTTTTTGCTCACCACCTGCTTTGGTGAGCTATTTGGGCTGATTCTCTGTGTCATCTTTACAGGATTGGCCCCGCTTATCCCACTCCAAATCCTCTGGCTCAACCTCATCTCAGGCTCACTGATTGCCATCCCGATCGGATTTGAACCCAAAAGCGGGCATGAAATGAAGCAGCCGCCCCGCGATCCCAAATTAGGGCTCATCTACCAAGGCATGATCCTACGGATTTGCTACTTGGCTCTCATTCTCGGGATAGGACTCTTTCTCATTTTCGAAGGCACCTACCAAAGCACCTCGCTAGATCAAGCCCGCACACTCGTTCTAACCAGTGTAGTGATCTTCGAGTGGCTGATCGCTTTTCAGATGCGTTCCGTCGAGCTACCTTTGCGAAAAATCGGAGCCTTTAAAAACCGCCCCCTGCTGCTTGCAATTGGCTGCGCTTTCCTGCTCCACCTCTGCATCCTCTACATCCCCTTCCTCAGCACCCTATTTCACACCCACCCCCTTTCAGTGCAAGAATGGGGACTGGCCATTCTCCCAGGAGCAATCATCTTCATTCTGGAAACACTAAGAAAAGAGTTTTTCCCCAAACTATTTAGCTCGGGGAAGTGGAGGAGAAGTTCCTTAACGAGGCCGATTGTGCAAAGTAGAAAGGATCACTAGCCCAGCAGCAATCAGGATTAGATTCTTAAAGATGTATTGCCCTTCCAACGTCAATCCGAAGGGTATCCATGTAAAGCAAGCCTCCGGCTTTGTGAAAAGGGGGAAAAAAGTGCCAGGGAAATGAAGGAAAAGAAGGATCAAGCCATATCG
>JAGVJV010000114.1 GCA_020050965.1 Parachlamydiales bacterium | reverse complement strand
GCTCGATCATCCCATGCGCCTCTCGATTATCCTCGAGTGACTTCTTGACTTTCTTTTCCTGTCCGGAAATGGCTTGAATTACGTACCACTTATGCATTTTTTCCTACTCTTTTAGCCAAAAATAAAGAGAAGCGATCTCTTTACCATTTCTAAAACTCCTTTGATCGCCAGATCCATAACATAGATCCCGATACCAAAGGCAAATATGGAGATAATCACTATCTTTGTCGCTGAAATGAGCTCTGCTCTTGTCGTCCAGCTGACTTTTTTTAACTCTTCCTTCAGTTCGCTGATAAAGGTGAAAGGGTCTTTTATCTTCTTTGAGCCTTTTTTCTTTGTCTTAGCTTCCATCAATGTACTCATCTATACCTCTTTCACGCAGTATCCCAACGAGTGCGTAGGGATTCGAACCCCCGACCGGCGACTTTGGAGATCGCTGCTCTACCAGCTGAGCTACACACCCAAATAATATTGCTAGAGGAGATTTATCTCTCCTCTAGCAATAATCCAACGGTTTTATGCCAAAATGGCTGTAACTGTACCGGCTCCAATCGTTTTACCACCTTCGCGGATTGCAAAACGGTCTCCCGCTTCCATTCCGATAGGGGCTAGCAATTCTCCTGTCAATTCGATGTTATCTCCAGGCATGACCATCTCTGTTCCTTCTGGAAGAGTGACGGTTCCAGTCACGTCAGTTGTACGGAAGTAGAACTGTGGACGGTAACCTGAGAAGAACGGCTTATGGCGTCCTCCCTCTTCTTTTTTCAGGATATAAACGGTTCCTTTGAACTTTGTGTGTGGTTTACAAGTTCCAGGAGCTGCGAGGATCATTCCACGCTCAACATCTTTCTTATCAAGACCACGGAGGAGAATACCAACGTTCTCACCTGCTTGGGCTTCATCGAGAATTTTATTGAACATCTCGAGACCAGTTGCCACTGTCTCACGAGTTTCGCGTAAACCGACCAATTGGAGTTTATCGTTAACTTTGACAATTCCTTGCTCAACTCTTCCTGTCGCAACTGTTCCACGACCAGAAATGGAGAAGACGTCCTCAATTGGCATAAGGAAAGGTTTATCAACTTCGCGTGTTGGAGTTGGGATCTTCTCATCCACTGTCTTCATCAGCTCTTTAATTTGCTGAACATAATGCGGATCGCCTTCAAGGGCCTTTAGAGCAGAGCCACGGACGATTGGGACATTTTTATAGCCTTTTGCTTCGAGCAGCTCATGGAGTTCCATCTCGACGAGGTCAACGAGTTCTTCGTCGCCTTTGCCGATTTGGTCCATCTTGTTAAGGAATACGACGATCGCAGGAACGCCAACTTGGTGAGCGAGCAGGATGTGCTCTTTAGTTTGAGGCATCGCACCGTCTGTAGCAGCGACGACCAGAATCGCACCGTCCATCTGAGCGGCACCGGTAATCATGTTTTTAACGTAGTCGGCGTGTCCAGGACAGTCGACGTGCGCATAGTGACGAGATGGCGTTTCGTATTCTACGTGCGTTGAGTTAATCGTAATTCCGCGTGCTCTTTCTTCAGGAGAGTTGTCGATCGAAGCGTAATCGCGGTATTTTGCTCCCCCTGCTTCAGCGAGAACTTTGGTAATAGCAGCCGTTAGGGACGTTTTTCCGTGGTCCACGTGGCCAATAGTACCGATATTGATGTGCGGCTTTTTCCGTTGAAATGTTTCCTTCGCCATATTCCTCCATTGCTTTTCTTGTTATCGTTGGGTTTTTAATTTCCTTGCCCAAAATAGGACTTGAACCTACGACCTCTGGCTTACCATGCAAGTGCTCTACCTCTGAGCTATTTGGGCTCGAATGCTCACAAGTTTACTTTTCAATCCCAATAAAAATCAATTCTTTTTGTTGCGTCGTCTCGAAATTCGCTATCTTTGTCGATATACAATTCGTGCCTTGGATAGGTCATACGGGGACAGTTCGACTGTCACCACATCTCCAACTAGGACTCGAATGTTGCGCATCCGCATTTTTCCGCACAGATGAGCAAGCACCTTCATGCCATTCGTCAACACGACTCTGAAAGTCATATTGGGCAGAAGTTCTTCTACTGTACCGTCGATCTTGAGGGTATCTTCTTTAACCATATCCTTTAACTACAACAAAACAAGACAATTAAGCTCTTTTTCCAATTTATTGTCAACAGCTTATTTTCTGAGCCGAAAAATATTTCCTTGAAGCTTTGACATCTCCTATTTTTTCCTATATACTAGAGGGCATGGAACTGTTTTCCGATCTCAAGAATCTATTTATTCATTGTCGGACCGGGCAAGACCGGTATCAGAAGATAATTGAGCTAGGCCGGGATCTTCCGCCTATGGCTCCCGAAGAGAAAATTGAAGAGAATATTGTAAAGGGCTGCCAAAGCATTGTTTACCTTTCCTCAGAGGTGATTGATGGAAAAATTTATTTTACCGCCCATTCTGAAGCTCTCATTTCATCCGGCCTAGCTGCTATCCTTATTCGCGCTTATAGCGGTCAAGCTCCTGAAGTGGTCCTGAAAATTAAGCCCACCTTCCTTGAGGAGCTGCAGATCCTCGGCTCTCTCTCTCCAAGCCGTTCCAATGGCCTAGCCAATATGTTCTTGCGTATGCAGCAGGATGCATTAAAATTTTTAGTAACTGTATAACTTTATTCAGCTTAATGATATACTCTGCGCCTACAATAACTAAGGAGATCCTCTATGGCAACAGCTAGCACCCCTATTGCAGGGCAACGTCTTAATGAAATTTTCACGTTTGATCCCATCGCCCAAGAAAAGAGCGATAAACTTTGGCATACGGTTTGGAAAGTAGCCTTCTTTGCTTCTGCAGCCCTATTCATTATTAGTGCGGGAGCGATTTTTGTTGGTGTCAGCCTTTTTGCTCCTTCTCAGGCGGTTGCCGCTCTTTTAGGTCTTTCTATCCTTTTTCCTATGTATAGTCTCAGAGTATTAAACTACATAGACACCAAAGCTAGGCACTATCAGGACAGTGCCAAAATCAACGGCGAAGCAGCCAAAATTTTCAATCAGATCAAAGATGATACCCTGGCATGCCCTACCGAAATCACCAAAACTCAACTCAAGAGGGGGATCGCACAGTATCGGCTTACCCTGCAGCAGCAAGAGCAACTCCGCAGCAAATGGGCAGAGGTAAAAGAATCCCTTAAAAAAACGAGAGGGTTAACAGCTGATGGCATCGATTGGAAAAATAGCGAACAAGTCAAGGCATATGTCGATAGACAGGAAGAGATCCTCAAACGAAAAATGTTTAAGAACGAGATGGCTAAAGCCGCTGTCTATGCTGCCTATCTTGCAAAACTCCTACAATCTCCCTTTGAAAAGCGACGAATTGAAGACTTCTGTCAGCTTAATCCTATTCCAAATGATTGCCTCTCCACTGCTAAGTCCCATGGCGATCAGACGACAAAAATTTTAGTTAAAACAGCTAAACACAACTATACGGCCAAAGAGCTGATTGCAAAAGGTCCAGAAGTGCTCTCTGAAGAGATTTTTGAATGGAAGCAGCCTTGTATGGTGTGGCCAACGAAGGATTAAAAATGAGTGCAGAAGTATTAAATCCAGCAAACCGTACTCTTAACCCACATGTTACCTTTGACTATTTCGCTGAAAAGGCAAAGTGTGACCGATGGACAATCATTTGGAAAGCTACCGCCACCGTTGCGATCGTCAGCACACTCGCTCTGACTGTATTTGCATGCATAAGTGTTTCTATTT
>JAGVJV010000185.1 GCA_020050965.1 Parachlamydiales bacterium | reverse complement strand
GAGGCCATTTTGCGCGACGAGGCTGATATCGCTCTCGTTCTCGATAACCTACCCTGGAAAGGAGTGGTCGCTTCCGAGATCGGCAGCGGCTGCTTTCGCCTCTTCTGCAGAGATCCAAATGTTCCGATTAAACCAGTCTTGCTTCCTGAGCAGCAGATGGAAGTGCTCGCTCTAGAGCAGAGCTGGCAGCAGACCTATGCCTACAAATTGCCCGTCAAAGCTAGGATTCCCAGCTGGTCCCTCATTGCCAGCATCTGTGCCAATTCATTCGAGATAGGCTTTTTACCCGACTTCCTCGCCAGAAAATTCGATCTCCATCCCGTCCTATGGCAGCCAGTTGCTTGCCAATATCGAGTGCTTGCTCTCTATCGCAATACCGGAAAACACCTTCCAGAGCGGATGAGGAGACTGATCGGTAAATTGAGCGAAGTGTTTTCCGAGAATAGTTAGATTAGCTAAAGCCCGCCAAGCTAGATAAATACCGACAAACGCAATGGCAATGCCTACCCTACCGACCCTTCCAATGAGCTGAGTGTCTTGTCGATTATATTGAGGCGCTTGAATGAGTTGAATATCACGTAATTTCAGATCATCATAGGGTAGAGGCCTAGCAACATCTTCGAGCTTGACCTCAATCCGATGATCTAACTCAGCTTGCTGAATCATTTTCTGAGCATATAGGCCAACTTTTGAGTGATTTTGGGTATAAGTTCACATTTGCTCCGAAAAAATTCGTATTAGGATTATAATTTTACCGATTTTGGAAAAAAATGCTAGGAATGGGACAAAACGACCATAATAGCTTTAAAGCCAATGCCTTAATTAATTCTTTACATTTAATATAAAATAGTTTATAATTAGTTTTTTAATTATGAGGTAATAACTATGGCAGGAATAATAGCTGGTATTATGATGGGTGGCGCAAGGATAGATGCAGAAGCGCATATCCACGCCTTTGATCCGATGGGTCTTCGTCCGAAGCCAATAAAAGGGCGTTTTGCGATACTAATGAATGCTCTACTGCCGAGGTGTCTCTATGAACTTTTTCAAAAATATACCGAAAAATCGGAAACCGCTCCTGCATTAAAGGATGAAGATGATTCTGTCTTAGGTGGGCTGCCACAAGAAAAACAAGTGCATCTATTGACATTTCTTGAGCCCCATGATTTGGCTAAGTTAGGTCTCACAAATAAATACTGGAACAATTTAGTCTCAGATGATGATGTATGGAGAGCATTAGCAAAGCGTATTCATTGTCCCATCAATGAGGATGCTCCTGTTCGCCACCAAGTGCTGCGCTTCATTGAGGAGTTTAAAGAAGAACTTAGAAAGCTTGATCCACCTGCTGATATCGTTGCAATCTTAGATCTCAAATCTCTAACGATTGATCAGATCCATCATCTACAAACTTGGCGAAAAGCTCGGGACACTATTGTCGTCTGGAGTGAACTTGAGGATCGTGTCGGACTAGGGGGGGTGCCTAATGGTCCCGATTTAGAGAATCCTCTTGGATATTATGCAATTTTCAATGAACAGTTTCCAACAGCGCAAGATGCAATCAATACGGCTAGTGGATTTGGTAATTTTTTTGTTGCAAATAAGCCTATACTCGATCAGTTGACGTATTTAGACCTATCTAAATCTAAACTCAGTTCAATACCAGGGGAGATTTTTGATTTAGCTGGGTTGCGAGAGCTTAATATTAGTAAGTGTCATCTTACTGAATTGCCAGACGAGATGAGAAACCTCACTCAGCTAACTAAATTATATATCTCCGAGAACAAACTTTCATCTTTGCCAGATTGGTTAGGTAATTTCCGCCAACTTGATACTTTACACGCCAATCATAATCAACTCACATCGCTCCCAAGATGGATCGGTAATCTATCATTGCTAGAAGTTCTCAGTTTAAAAAATAATCGAATTGAACTTTTACCAAGTGAGATCAGCAGTCTCGCACGGTTGAGGACGCTTGATCTGAATTCAAATAAACTGAAATCATTGCCGGATGAGATGAGTGGACTAACACAGCTCGGGTATCTCTTGTTAAATGACAATCATTTAACTTCATTACCTGATTGGTTGTGGACCTTCAATCAGTTGCAAGTTTTGAATTTATCCGGTAATCAAATCTCATCATTGTCAAGTCAGATTGGTAATCTTCGAGCACTCATCAATCTGCTGCTAAGCAGAAATCGGCTCACATCTGTGCCCGATGAAGTTCTTAGTATTCCTGGGTTGCAAACTCTGCATCTTGGATCTAATCAGCTTACCTCACTGCCACCTCAGATATTCAATCATCCTTTCCTTTTTATTTCGATTGGTAATAATCCGCTTTCTTTACGTGTCAGAGTGGAGCATTTTGTCAGATATAATACTGATAAAGTTCTAGCTGCCGTAGTTGGGACAGCTGTTATTTGTACTGGAATACTGTCGATTGGTGTCTACAGAAATTATGAAGCAATCTACAGAAATAACGAAGCTATTCTAAGAGCCTTGGCCAGTAGCGTAAACCGTATTACAGGTTATATTTTTGAGAAGGTATTTACTATTTAAACGCATCTTCAGATAAGTTTAGCCCTTGCATCAGCTCTTTTTTATAATCTTCGAAGGTGGATAAATGCATCTGCTCTCTTCTAGCATCTAAAAATTCTGGGTCCTGCACGGGGTATAAGATCATTTTACCGTTCTCATTTTTCCATTGAGTCCCATAGAGCTGGGGCAGATTTTGATTTTTCAGAACTCGATCCATTAAAAAAGCAAGGTCTTGATGAGAGGCCTCACCTTTGTTTACTGCTTCTTCAAGTAGATTTAGGCATTTTACTTGGAGGGCAATGTCACGATCTTGATGTTGGACGAGGAGCCAGAAAGCGCTTGAACCATCCTTGCCGATAAGCGAGAGCCCTGGCCAACCGAATGTTTCGATCGTTTTCTTAATGATGAAATTGTGCGCTTGATCTATTTCAATGATCTCATTTTGAATTTCTACAGGAATCTGATTCTGCAAAGACCCATTCATCGCTTCGATCACTTTTTGACGGGCTTTCTGATCAAGAGCGCGTGCTTCTAAGATCTCACTGCGCAATCCTTCGTTGGAGGGAAATAGGGAACATTGGCAGATTAAAATTAATGCAATTATAATTTTAAACATATCAAAAATAATAACAGATTAGGGAATATTTGACAAGAGGGCTTGAGTTTTAATAATCCCACAAATTAAAAGGGGATTATGCAAAGAGAAGAATATATTCGCTATGATGGCTTGGGTCTTGCCGAATTGGTCCGCAAGAAAGAGGTTAGTCCTAGCGAACTCGCTGAACTGTCTATCGGGTTGATTGAAGAGAAAAACCCTGCCTTAAACGCGGTCATTTGCAAAATGTACGACGAGGGGCGGAAAATAGCTGCAGGGCAAAACGTGGATGGGCCATTTTGCGGCGTCCCTTTTTTAATCAAAGATATTTTAGCCGATTATCCCGGGTATCCCTCTACTTTCGGTTCTAGGTTATTGCAAAATCACTATCCAAAAACGATGACGCCTCTGGTAAAGCGGTATCTCGATGCTGGAATGATTCCGCTCGGCAAAACGAATGTGCCGGAGTTTGGCCTTTGGGATACGACTGAAAACAAGTTATTTGGTGCAGCCCATAATCCCTGGGATTTAACCCGAACTCCAGGCGGATCTAGCGGCGGCAGTGCGGCAGCAGTTGCAGCACGCTTTGTCCCGATTGCCCATGGTAATGATGGGGGAGGATCTATCCGCATTCCAGCGGCATGCTGCGGAATTTTTGGGCTAAAACCCTCTCGCGGAAGAATGCCCTCTTATCCTCCTGGAAAGGGGCAATCCGGAATTCTTTCAGATCATGTGCTCACGAGAACCGTCAGAGACAGTGCTGCAATGCTCGATTCCACATGCACCCCACAACTTGGCGATGCATTTAAACTCCCGATGCCGAAAGAGTCATTTTTAAAGCAAATGATGCACTCTCCAAAAGGGCTAAAGATTGCCCTGATTAGAGAACCTTTCTTTGAAAATATAACGACTGACAAAGAAGTGCATGCAGCGCTAGATGCGACAATAAAAATCTGTGAAGACTTGGGGCATCATGTCATTGAAAAATCGCCGAAATTTAATCCATCCGATTTGTTAAAAGCAGGTTTGATTACTTTCCAATCAGTTATAGCAGAAGCTGTTCACAGGTACCGATTGCTCTATCCGCAGCAAAAAAATCTGATAGAGCCATACACTAAAAATTTACTGAAAATTGTCGATGCATACAGCGCTTGCGATTTTGTCTGGGCATCGAACATCGGAGATTTAATCCATTTGCAATTGGAATTATTTTTCCAAGATTACGATCTCATTTTAACCCCGACTCAACCCCATTTACCTAAAAAACTGGGAAGAACCATTCCAGGTGATTTTGAAAGCTCTATCGCTTCTCTATTACTTTCAATTCCAAGTAAAAAACTGGTCCAATCGCTCGTCATGAGTCAAGCTCCAAAAGGACTTAGGCCAGCTTCCTACACATTTATCTTCAATTTGACAGGCCATCCCGCAATGAGTGTGCCCCTCATTTGGCATGAAGACAAGATGCCTGTCGGGATGCAATTTGCCGCTAAGTACGGCAATGAAGGTTTGCTACTGCAGCTTGCGCATCAATTGGAACAGGCCAAACCTTGGATCGATAGAGTCCCTAAGGTATGACAGAGCATTTTGATATTTTAATCATTGGAGCTGGTGTTTCAGGCATTACATCAGCCTATTATCTACAAAAAAATTGTCCGAAAAAGAGCTATCTCATTCTTGAGACTCGCAGCAGAGTAGGGGGGACTTGGGATCTATTTAAATACCCAGGCATTCGATCGGACTCCGATATGCTCACCTATGGATTCACATTTCATCCTTGGAAAGGAAAAGAGATCCTCGCCAGCGGTGATCAAATTCGAAATTATATCGAAGAGACTGCGAAGAAATTTGATATTTATCCACATATCCGATTTCAACATAAAGTCGTGAAAGCATCCTGGTCTTCAGCAGAGGCCCTTTGGACTGTGGAAGCAGAGCTGATGGATGAAAGCGGCAAAGTACAAGACCGCTGCTTTTTCACGGCCAATTTCATCTTCGGCAGTACAGGGTATTATCAATATGAAAAAGGGTATACGCCCGATTTTATCGGACTTGAGCGCTTTCGAGGTAAAATCGTCCATCCCCATCAATGGCCGGAGAATTTAGATTATGCTGGCAAACGCATTGTGGTGATTGGAAGCGGCTCCACTGCAATTACTTTGATCCCAAGCATTGCGAAAAGTGCAGCGCACATTACTATGCTCCAACGTTCTCCCACCTATATCATCGCGATTCCCAAAGTAGATCCAGTCGAAAACATTTTACGCTTTTTGCCTAGAAAATGGGTCTTTTGGCTCATCAGGTGGAAGAATCTAGGCCTCTATCATTTGGTCTACTTTCTATCGAAACATTTTCCGAAAATGATGAAAAAGCTCCTCATTTGGGGTGTGCAGGTTGGAATCGGCAAGTCCTACGATACTTCAAAGGACTTTACCCCTCGCTATAATCCATGGCAGCAGCGACTTTGTGTGGTACCGAGTGGAGATTTATTTATGGCCATAAAAAACGGAACTGTCACGGTTGTGACCGATGAGATAGAAACCTTCACCGAGCAAGGGATCAAACTTAAATCGGGAAAAGAGCTGCAGGCCGACATTATTGTGACTGCGACAGGGTTTAATTTGTTAATCGGTGGGGAGATCGAGATCCATGTCGATGGAAAGCAGATGGATCTATCAAAATTACTCCTCTATAAAGGGACAATGCTCAGTGATATCCCTAATTTTGCTATATTTTTGGGTTACTCGTTTACCTCTTGGACACTAAGGGTTGAACTGGTTTCCTATTT
>JAGVJV010000269.1 GCA_020050965.1 Parachlamydiales bacterium | reverse complement strand
TTTACTAATGTGGTTGCCAACTGACCTATTTCTGGGTTCAGCGAACGAAACCATGGATTGTGTAGTTTAAGTTCAATTGGACGCTTTAAATAGTTTAATAATTTAATATGACTGCGAGTTAAATTGAAGCAGCCTAGGATCTCAATAGGGAAAACATCACATGGGATTGGATTACCACTTTCATCAAGAGGTGCAAGAGCAAGGGCTTCTTTGTGCTTTTCAACCCAAGGAAACATGTAATCTTCAGACCAATGGTTTGTAAACGTAGGTTCTTCTTGGCAAATAGCATCGGCAAAAATCGAACATATCTTTCTTAATTCTATGGAAATGATGTGGGCATGACAAAAAAGGCTATCTAGAAAACTCTTGGGTAGATAACTGATATTGTATTCGATGAGACATCTAAGTACCAAAGCTTTGTAGAATCTCTTCACTTGCTCAAAAGTAGATTCATTTTCTTGTAATGGGCACCCAATATATTCCGCATTAAAACGCCACACTCTCTCATTTTTGGCATCGGCATTGAAAAATTTCGACACAACAAAAAGATTTTGGATATCAGACAATTCCATTTTACAATAGATTCCAACCCTAATATCAGCAGGAAATGGTAAGGGTAAGGTGGAATAAGACAAATCAGAATTAATTTGGCTAGAGCTTTCAATCATCATAACGACAATTATATAATAATATACAATTAAAATCAAATTATATTCACCACATTGAATCTCTGCGATTGATAAATAAATAATTTGACATCAAAAGCTCAGATTTTCGATGGTAAGGAAAAAGGTTGTTTGAAACCTGCGCCCAAAATCACCTCCTCAAGTTTTAGCCTCTTTGAAGATTTTGGCAAGGTCAGAATTGGGGTAGCGTTCTTGGCTAAGCTCCCTATTGCCTAGGACGACCTGGGTCACCCACTCTTCGAAATCCTTGACCTCATTCGCTTTTAAAAATTCTAGAAGCGCCTCTTTTTCTTCTTTGGTGTAGCTGAGGAAGCCACCTACCAATTTAGCTTGGGCCTTTAGGTGAGGGATATCGGGATGATTTTCAATTCTTCCCCCTGTTTGGCGCCAGATTTTGTCTGTTTCGAGGTTGATGAGGGCAAGTTTCGGAGCGTCGCTGTTTTCGGGCGGGTTTACCATCAGTTCTTGGATTTCGCTCGCATCATCTTGATCGAGCAGCATCAGCGCTATCTCTCCCAATTCCTTATCTTGAATCAGAAGGGCAAAGTTGGTGACAGGATCCTCATATTCATCATATGCGACGAAGGAAAGCTGTTTTTCTTTAGGAATATAGATCGGCATCCGATTAAGTGATGTGAGCAAGCGACGATCGAGCGCTGAGGAGATCCGATGATAATCGCTTAGGGCATCGACTACTCTCACTTGGTTTGTGGTTAGTTGATCTATAGTGCTCAAGCGTACCATTGTGGAAGAGCCAGGTTTTAGGATATCGCGACTAAATAGCTTCTCTTTTGTCCAATGGACGGTATCGGGAGGGAGCTCAGGCTCATTCTTATGAACTTTCGCACGCAATTGCACTTTGGTGTTTGTCTTTGTTTGGGTCTGGGTCTTCGTTTCCGTTTGGGTATTGGTGTTTGTCTTGGTTTTGACTTTGAGTTGGGTTCCAGTATCTGAGGAAGCAGGGAGGAGTTTTGCTAAACGGGGCAGCATCGCCGCGGCTGTCTCCTGGAGTCTCTGTTCAATCGCTTCTACGTTGCAGTATTTCTTTAGGATCGGATGCTGATAAAAAGCAGACATCGCCTCGCTTCTTAAGAAGGTCTTGAGTTCTTCATCAACGACTTCCTCGGCCGGTCGCAGGGTTTCGCGCCCTCCATATTGATTGTATGGATTGGGGTCGATCGGCGCCAGAAAAAGCTCTTGGGTAGCAAAGACCATCTCGATGATCTCATTTGGGGTCACTTCTGGCTGGGTGATCACATCGAAAAGTTCTCTGATTAGCTCTGCTTTCAGCTGCTGTTCGAGGGATCGGTGATTGTCATCTCCAATCCTCAACGCTTGGATATAAGCGGCGTAAAGGAGCAGGTGGGAGAGTTCAAGCTTGTCGATTTTCTGCTTGGTTTGCTGCTCGAGTGTTTCTATGATGGCGGCTTTGTCTTCGGCATCCACGGCAAAACGGACTTTCTGCCCCTTATCGAGTTTGCGGAGTCGCCAGACGGTCTGTAGCAGGTCGCGCATCATAGTGTAGCGGCTAAAAGTGACGACGGCCTCGGCTTTGATTCCAAGGGGGATATCTGAACCTGTACAAAGCTCTTGTTTCCAGTAGGGAGCTCGATCTTCTTTAGCGACCCCAGCTGTTGCGAGCAGCTCTGAGCCTCGTCCTTTGAGTGCAACCATCAACTGGTTATCGTTGTCATAGTAGGGGGCGCCTTTCCAGGATCCTCTCTCGACGATTTTGCGGGCCACTTGCGCGCCGTCGACATCGCCGAAGAGATTGCCCACATCGGCGATCGCAATGCTTGGCTTTCCCTGGAACAGTTGGTCAAGCTTGCCATCGAGATCTTTGGCATCGATGGTGGTGACCTCTTTGGGGCTATTTGCAATGAGTAGATGGAGAGTTTTGGCTTCGGTATTGGATAATTCGACGTTTTTGAAGGCCCGATCAAATGTTTGCCAATTCCAGAGGGTGCCGCTAAAGCCTCGGACAACGTTAGCCAGGGCTAGTAACATCTGCGCATCGGCTCTCATCTGATAGGGGAAAATCTTCAGCTGCGGCTCGATGGCATATTTCATCGCTAGATCAAT
>JAGVJV010000002.1 GCA_020050965.1 Parachlamydiales bacterium | reverse complement strand
TTGAGGTCATTTAGCCATGAAAAGAAATGAATAAAGAGATCCAATATCTTTGTGCTAACAAAAATGAGAGCATCTTCAAGACCTCCAACGACCGTGACTAGCCAGTTCTTATTAGAACCTTTAAGCGTCCCAGTTTCAGCCGAGTTCTTCCCTTCTTCTTTTACGTATGGAGTTAATACACCTTCTACAACACCTGTAAATAATTCACTAATTAAATCACTAGACATATTTCCCCTTTTTTCTTTTAATTTTAACATAAAATTAATAAAAAGTAAATATTATTTTAATGATTTTAAAAAACTATTTAAGTACTTGGCTGTGTATGACTTAGGATTCTTAGCGACTTCTTCAGGAGTACCTTGGCAGACGATTTCGCCACCAAGGGCGCCTGCCTCGGGGCCGAGATCGATGATATAATCGGCGTTGGCGATCACATCGAGGTTATGTTCGATGATGATCACCGTATTGCCCATTTCAACCAGGGAATGGAAGATCTTGAGTAGGGGGACGATATCTGAACTATGGAGCCCGATGGTCGGTTCGTCGAAGAGGTAGAGGGTTTTGCCGGTCGAGCGTTTGGAGAGCTCTCTTGCCAGCCTTAAGCGTTGTGCCTCTCCTCCTGATAAGGTAGCGATTTCTTGGCCCAGTTGCAGGTAGCCGAGTCCCACCGATACCAAGGTCTCTAGAATTCTGACTGCTTTGGGGATCGGAATTAACCATTCTAAGGTCTCTTCTACGGACATTTCAAGCACTTGCCCAAGGTTTTTTCCT
Organism: Parachlamydiales bacterium; assembly: GCA_020050965.1. GTDB lineage: Bacteria > Chlamydiota > Chlamydiia > Chlamydiales > Rhabdochlamydiaceae > Sacchariniichlamydia. The sequence goes on along the minus strand of JAGVJV010000002.1, from coordinate 2,506 downwards.
TTGGTTTTGACCTGCAAGGCTTGGGGGTTGAGGCGCAAGCCGTTGCAGGCGTCGCAAATGACCCGGATGGGGGGGAGAAATTGCATCTCTACTTTTCTTCTGCCGAGGCCCCAGCACTTCATGCACATCCCTTTGAGGTGGTTGGAGCTGAAATTTTTCGGTTTTAGACCGCGTGCTTTAGCTTCGGGAAGTTCGGCAAAAAACTGTCGCAGATGGATCGAGAGGTCGGTATAGGTGCTCACATCGGCTCGGTTGGTGTGGCCGATGGGATTTTGATCGATCACCAGCATCTTGTCGAAGGCCTTTACGCCGCTAAAATGGGCTCCGGCATAGTTTAGGGTGTCGGGCTGTTTTCGGGTTGCGAGCACTTGCTGCATGGCGGGGCGGAGCAAGTCGCTCATGAGGGTCGATTTTCCTGAGCCTGAGACCCCGGTCACACAGGTCAAGACGCCTACAGGGAAGTCGACGGTCAGATTTTTGAGGTTGTGTAGGCGGGCATTTTCGATCCGCAGGGTGGTTTTGAAGGGCCTTCTCTTCTCGGGTATAGGTACCTGTTTTTTACCGCTAAGATAAGCCCCCGTCAGCGATTGGGGGTTCTTTTTAATTTGGGCCAATGTCCCGCTGGCCATGATCTGTCCGCCATGTTTCCCCGCCGCGGGGCCAAAGTCAATGATATGGTCGGCAATTTCAACGGTCATTGGATCATGTTCCACCATCAGCAGGGTATTGCCTTGATCGCACAATTTCCTCAGGGAGTGATTTAAGAGGGCATTGTTATGGGGGTGGAGGCCAATTGTTGGCTCATCTAAGACATAGAGACATCCCGTTAACCAGCTGCCCAATTGCCTTGCTAGGCGGATTCTCTGTGTCTCTCCGCCGCTTAAACTAGGGGCTGATCGATCTAGCGAGAGGTAGCCTAGGCCGATTTCATTTAAGAAATGGAGCTTATGCTTGAGTTGGGAGAGTGTTTCTTCGAGGAGGGGATCTTTAAGTTCGATCCCTTCGATAAACTGCTCAGATTCGGCGATGGGCAAGGCACACACATCGGCAATGGAGAGCTTTCCAATGCGGACGTTGCGGGCGAGGGGATTGAGGCGGGTCCCCTGGCAGGAGGGGCAGGTGATCTGCTCAACCCAAAAAGCCAATTCCTCTTTTAGCTCATTCTTCGCCGATTTGGCTAGTTTTGCGAAAAGGGGTCCCAGTCCGATGAATTTGAGGCTATATCCCTTTTTCTCCAGCGGGATGTCGGAGCCATTCAAAATGATCTGGAGCTGGTCGCTGGGCAGTTTTTCGAGAGGGGAGTCGGAATCTATCCCCAAATGTTCCATCATCTCTTCAAATGCCTTTAAAGTACTTCTGACCGCATAATCTTTCCACAGCTTTTTCATTAGGGCATAGGGGCTCATCCGCATGATGAGGCGATGTTTTTGCAGATTGGCTCCAAACTGAAACCCTAGCCCTAAGCAATCCATGCACATCCCTTGCCCCGTATTGAACGAGAAGGTGTGCGGGCCGATCGGAGGATAGGATTTGCCGGTCGTAGGGTCTGCAAAAGCGAGATTATAGAAGACATCCTGCTCCCCCTGCTGCACCACCAGAGTATTGTTAGCTATTTTGGCAGCGGTGTCGATTGCTTCGTAGATCCGTTTTTTCGATTTGGGGGCGATGGTAAGCCTATCGATCACAAGTAGGATCTCATTTTTGCGCCGCTTGTCGAAGGGGATCTCCCCATCCAATTCATACATCTCTTTATTGAGTCGAATCCGTAAAAAGCCCTCTCTCAAAAGCTGCTGAAAGTCCACTTTCGGATCGAGGGGGGCGAGCACTTGGATTTTGGTCCCTTCGGGCAGTTCCATCAGCTGATTTAGGACAAACTCCTTGCTGATTGAGCGGATTTGCTTGCCCGTTTCCGGTGAATAGGCGATCCCTAAATGGGCAAAAAGGACCCGCAGGTAGTCGTAGGCCTCAGTCATCGTCCCAATCGTCGAGCGGGGGTTGCCAGCGTGACTTTTCTGTTCGATCGCAATCGAGGCGAGCAGGCCGCCTATTGCCTCCACTTTGGGTTTGGTCATCTGTTTCACATATTGGCGTGCATAGGCCGACATCGACTCAATATAGCGGCGCTGCCCTTCGGCGTAGACCGTTTCGAAGGCGAGCGATGATTTGCCTGAACCAGAAGGTCCTGTACAGACCGTAATCTTGCCATGAGGGATGGTGAGATTGAGCGACTTCAGGTTGTTTTGCTCGGCTTTTTCAATTTCGATCACATTGGTGACTACAGCCTGCTTTCTTTTGGGCCGTTTGGTTGCAGTCAGTGGTTGAAAATGGAGAGCATGATGGACCGCTTTTCCGGTCGGAGTGTCCATTTTGCCGATCGATTCGGGACGCCCTTCCGCCACAATTTCGCCCCCGTATTCGCCCCCCTCGGGACCTAGGTCGATGATCCAGTCGGCAGTTTTGACGAGGTCCATGTTATGCTCGATCACCAGAACCGTATTTTTCTTGT
>JAGVJV010000003.1 GCA_020050965.1 Parachlamydiales bacterium | reverse complement strand
TGCAACAACAGAGGGCAATGATTTATTAGGTTTTTCCTAAAGGACAAAATCATCGGGGACTTCAGTGCCTGAAGTGACGATGATGATCCCATCTCGGATGAAAACCCCATCGCCATCGTATTTGTCGAGGTTGTCTTTATTGATGAGTTGGACGTTATTCCCAATGCGGCACTCCTCATCGATGATCGTCTTAGAGATCACGCAGTTCTCTCCAATTGAATAGTACTGATCAGCGGGCATCACCTGGTTGAGGAAGGGGTGGTAGGTCCGATTGCCGGCAACAATCGAGTCGCGGATCACGGTCCCTTTTTTAATGAGAGCGCGCACCCCGATGACGCTATGCTCAATCGATTCAGCTTCAATGATAGCCCCCTGCCCGATGAGCGATCCCTTGATGCGGGTGCCAGAGATCATCGCGTTGGGGACGTGTTGGGGAGCGGAATAGATCCGATTATCCTCGACGTAGGTATTGAGTCCCTTCCCTTCGGTGAGGAGTAAGTTAGCCTGGTAATAAGAGGCAACCGTGCCGATGTCTTCCCAGTATCCTTCATACAAATAGGAGCAGCATTTGGCCTGGCGGATGAATTTAGGGATTAGATCGCGCCCAAAATCATCTCCACCTTGTTCCAGGATCTCTATGAGAGCTTGTCTTTTGAAAATATAGATCCCCATTGAGGCTAGGTATTGGGTCTTTGTGGTTGATTTGCCTTTTTTTTTGAGGAAGGCGCTGGAGAGTTCATACTCATTTAAGATCTTAGGATCTTGGGGCTTCTCATGGAAGTCGGTGATTGTGCTCATAGTATTGATTTTGAGCAGGCCCATCCTTTTTGCTTCGGACTCAAGTACAGGGATGGAAGCGATGACTAGATCGGCATCTTTGGCGTTGGCGAAATTGAGCATGGCGATTAGGTCCATGTTATAGAGTTGATCACCCGAGAGGATCATGAACCATTCTGCATTAGAGCGGAGGATGTAGTCGAGCGATTGGCGAATGGCATCAGCTGTCCCTTTAAACCAGGCTTTTCCTTTAGAGGTTTCTTGGGGGGTCAAGAGCTCAAGCCCTCCCGTGCAGAACATATCGAGTTGATAAGTAGTTAAAATGTGTTGGTGAAGTTCTGCGACAAAATATTGAGAGACGACGAAGATTTGATTGATATTGGAATTGAGGGAATTGGAGAGGGGGACATCAATCAGACGATAGCGACCGCCAAAAGAGACTGCCGGTTTGCAACGCGTCGATGTAAGAGGAAAGAGACGGGTTCCCTGTCCGCCTGCCAAAATGATTGTTGCGACTTTCTTAAAAAAGTCATCATTTTGCTTCTGGCTGATTAAATCTTTTGCGTTCATCTTTTAAATAACAATTAACATGAATTTGATTTATCAATCTATTTTTTTTAAAAACAAAAAAGAGGAGCTTGAAGAGATCAAAGCCCAAAAAGTGGAATATCGAGGAATAGTGTTAATTGATATAGCTACTGATATTCAGTTGCTTAGGAATTGAAGCCCAAAAAGCGGGCAAGAGGTATCGGGAGATCAACGCAATTGACATATCCTTTTGGCCGTAGGCGACTTGCGAGCAACACGAACTGGAGTCAAAATCATCGAATTTGGCCTCTGAAGCGAGTTTTACAAGCCTCTCTGAGGAGCCTTGAAGAGAATCTTCGCCTCACCTTACGCTACATGGAAAAGTGATTACACCCAAAGTGTGCTCTTTGCCTTGAATGGCATTATCCTCCCCAACGGGATGGATGGGGTGGCAGGATTGAATCAAAAGGCTATTGCCCCGGGCCAAACGTTTAAATATGAGTTCACCCTCAAGCAGAATGGGACCTTCATGTACCATCCCCATTCCGATGAGATGACCCAAATCGCCATGGGAATGATGGGCTTCTTTCTAATCCACCCCAAAGAGGCCGAGGATCCTCCGGTTGACCGCGATTATGCAATTTTCTTGCATGAATGGCGAGTGCCGATGGGGGCCAAGACACCGATGCCCTTTGAGATGCTCGATTTCAATGTGTTCACCTTTAATAGCGTGCTGTACCCTAAGATTGAAGCCCTGATTGCCAAAAGAGGAGAACGGGTCCGCATCCGCCTTGCCAATGTGATGATGGGAAGTCACCCGATTCACCTGCATGGCCACATATTCACAGTGACGAGGAAAGGGGCGCAAAAGCTGCCGCGCTCTGCCCAATACACCGAAAGTACAGTCACCGTCGCACCTGGCGAAACAAGAGATATCGAGTTCATCGCCGACAATCCTGGAGACTGGGCTTTTCACTGCCACAAAACCCACCATACGATGAATCAAATGGTGCACGATCTCCCCAATTTGACCGGGATCAATGCAGAGGGACTGGATCAGCGCATCAGGAAGTTTTTCCCCAATTTTATTGGCCTAATGAACATGAATGGGATGGGGGAGATGTTTGATATGTTTGGCATGAGCCAGATGATGGATATGGGCGTTAAAGTATCCATACCTTCAAATCTTTCCCCTATCGGCAGCCCAGGCCCTTTCGGGGTGATTGAGCTTGGCGGGATGTTCACAATCCTTAAGGTCAGAGAGCACTTAGAGAAAGATCAAGGTTGGTATGATCATCCAAAAGGGACAGTAGCAGAGGCAGTAGATATCGATGCAGTGCCAGAGGCCATCAGAGCTCCTAAACAGGAATTAAAGCCGAAACCAGGGGCGATGAGTTGGTTTAGCCGTGAAGAGCAGCAGCGGCAGCAACCGGAGGAAAAACAGGGTAATTGGATGCAAAGTGTTACTGATAGAGATTGATGATTTATACTGCACCCGCTTAAGTTTTGCGATTTTTTGAAGCCATCATAGTACCCCATCTACAAAGCATCGTTCCTCGAAGATATTACAGGAATATCTTCTTCGTCTCGATGCTTTGTATCTGGGGCACTCTGAGGCTCCCAAAAATCGCAAAACCTAAGCGGGTGCAGTATAGAGAAATCAAATCCTAAGAGTCAGCAAGACTAGGCCGAGCGACCAACAGCAGGGATCATATCATTTCTTTCATGAAAAGATAGATCATAAGCCAGAACAGCAAAAGAGCCTATCGCTACCAATCCAGGTCCTGTCCAGAATGGCAACCCACTAGCATAAGCTAGAAATGGGGATACGCAAAATGCAGTGAGAACACTATAAGTTTTAATTTGGTTCAATTGCTCACTAGTAAGGTTTTTCGCGAATTTCATGATATGCAGCATCGGCTAAAATTATTAATACCGACGGTCCTAAATTTGATACGATAAAGCTGGGTATTCCTGCCATCATAAGCGTCTTCCTTATGAGGCCTTAATCTTGATATCCACGCCGGCAGCTACTGGAAGCACTTTGAGCTTGTCAATGGTGTCTGGAGTTGGATTCATGATGTCCAGCAAACGGATATGGGTGCGCATTTCGAACTGCTCGCGAGATTTTTTATCGACGTGAGGAGAGCGTAGGACGGTGTAGATCTCTCTCTTTGTAGGAAGAGGGATCGGGCCGGCAACGCGTGCGCCAGATCCCTTGGCTGTTTCGACGATGTCTTGTGCAGCGCGGTCAAGAACCCGTTGATCATAGCCTTTAAGCCGGATACGGATCTTTTGTTTTGATGATGGTTTTGGTGCTTGTTTTGCCATAGTAATATAAACCTTATTTTAGCGCTTTTTCCCTGACATGACTTCTTCTTGAATCTTATTCGGCACTCTTTCAAAGTGACTCGGCTCCATCGTATAAGAAGCTCTACCAGAAGAGAGTGAACGTAGTGTTGTCGAATAACCGAACATCTCACTTAAGGGGACTTCAGCTTCAACTTCAATGATTCCACCTTTATGCGGTGTCTGGGCCATGATTTTGCCGCGGCGACGATTGAGGTCTCCAATCACATCTCCCATGAACTGCTCTGGGGTCTCAGCAACCACCTTCATGATCGGTTCAAGGAGAATAGGACCACATTTCTTCGCTGCGTCTTTGAGGCACATCGATCCGCAAATCTTAAAGGCCATCTCGTTCGAGTCGACTTCATGGTATGAACCGTAGACGATATTAACTTTCACGTCGACTAGGTTATAGCCAGCGACCACACCCGTGGCGAGTCCGTCTTTAACCCCAGCAACAACAGCTGGGATGAATTCTTTTGGAATCACACCGCCAACAATCTTGCTGACGACTTCGTTCCCTTTTCCTTTTTCGTTCGGCTCAATTTCAAGCACAACGTGAGCGTACTGGCCTCGACCACCTGACTGCTTGACATACTTGGTGTCAGATTTTCCAGCCATGGTGATGGTCTCTTTATAGGAAACTTCAGGCTTTCCTACGTTCGCTTCAACGCTGAATTCACGCATCATACGATCGCGCAAGATTTCGAGGTGAAGC
>JAGVJV010000004.1 GCA_020050965.1 Parachlamydiales bacterium | reverse complement strand
TTCAAGGGGTAGGCTTCCGCCCTTTTATCTACCGCTTGGCCCATCAACATCATTTAGTCGGACACATCAGCAATACATGCACCGGAGTGAAGATTGATGTACAAGGGACTCGGGAGTCCATTTCAAAGTTTCAGAGCGATATCTTCCGGCACAAGCCCGAACGTGCAACGATTGCAGAGTTGACTAAGACCGAAGCCCCCCTTTCTGATTGCACAACTTTTACAATCGCACCAAGTGAAACCGACTCAGACAAAGCTCTGGCTCTCTTACCCGATACAGCGATGTGCTCAGAATGCTTAAGAGAACTTTTCGACCCAAAGAACCGGCGGTACCTCTACCCATTTTTGCACTGCATCTGTTGCGGCCCCCGTTTTAGTCTGTTTTTACAGATGCCCTTCGACCGGCACCATACAACGATGACAGAGTTTCAGATGTGTCAGGAGTGCCGGGATGAGTACGCAAACCCGCAAAACCGCCGCTTTTACTCCCAGACAAATTGCTGCCCCAAATGCGGTCCAAAACTTAATGGGATAGAGGCAGCCGCAGAGGCTTTGAGACAAGGAAAAATTGTCGCCATGAAAAACACCGGGGGGTACTTGCTCCTTGCCGATGCGACAAATGAGGAAGCAGTACAGCGGCTCCGATTGAGGAAGAGGCGCCCAAATAAACCGTTTGCCCTGCTGATGCCTAGCCTCGCTGCGGTGGAAGAGATCGCCGATTTGGGCCCTTGTGAAATGTCTGTGTTGACATCGGCTGCAGCTCCGATTGTCTTATTGAGAAAGAAAAATGGGGAAAGTATTGCCCATTCAGTTGCTCATGAAAGCCCCTATTTCGGTGTCATGCTTCCGCATAATGCCATGCAGCACTTACTGATGCACTATTTGGCAAGACCTCTAGTCGCTACGAGTGGAAATATCTCCGGCAAACCCCTATGCATTACCGAGGAAGAGGCCTTTGAGACGCTCTCATCTGTAGCTGATCTGTTTGTGCACCATAATCGGAAGATCAATCATCGGCTCGACGATTCGATTGTCCAAGTGATCGGAGGGCAGCCAGTTTTGATGAGAAAAGCTAGAGGATATACCCCATCTGCCATAGCGCTGCCCTCATCCCAGACCTACTTTGCTGCGGGCAGCCAAATGAAAAATGGTTTTGCTTTTTTGAAGCAAGGGCACATTTACATGAGTCAGTATATGGGGGATCTTGAAACAGTCGATACTTGCACGGCATATGATGAGGAAGTGCATAGCTGGGAGACCCTTCTGGATATTCAGAATGCAGAGGGGGTAGGGGACAAACATCCTGACTACTATAGCACTCAATATCTACTTAAAAAAAATATCTCCTCAACGCGCATTCAGCACCATCAAGCCCATGTTTTTGCCGGAATGATAGACAACAAACTGACTCCCCCTTTTTTTAGTATTGTTTGGGATGGGACAGGCTGGGGAGAGGATGCGACCGTGTGGGGCGGGGAGGCATTTTGCGTGAGAGAAGAAACGATAGAGAGGGTGGCGAGCCTCTATCCCTTTATGCTCCCTGGAGGAGAAAAGGCAGTCCGCGAGCCGAGGCGCTCGATGCTCGGACTATACTATGCGCTGTTTGGAGAGGGATATAAGGGAGAGGCATTTACCGAAGAAGAGAAGATTAATCTATCGATTGCCCTTCAAAGAAAAATCAACACGCCTCTCTGCAGCAGCATCGGGAGGCTCTTCGATGGGGTCAGCGCAATTCTGGACCTTTGTCAGATCAGCGATTATGAAGGTCAGGCAGCGCTGTTGCTTGAAGCTGCAGCCTACCAAGCATATTCGTCGTCTCGCTATGATATGCCGTTAACTAAAGAAAAAAACTTGTTTTTTTTAGACTGGCGTCCGATGATCAAACAGATTTTTGAAGATAGATTTCAAGGCGTACCAATTGCTGAAATCGCGATGGCCTTTCATGAGACATTAGCTCGAGCCATTGTAGCTCTCGCTGAAATAGGAGGTAGTGAAATAGTGCTCCTCACCGGCGGTGTGATGCAAAATAGATTGCTCGTAGAAAAGGCGATCGATTATCTCAAAGGGGCCGGTTTTAAGCCATATATCCACCGAGATATCCCTCCGAATGATGGAGGGATTTCGGTAGGACAATTGATAGGAAAATTAAGACAATGTGTCTAGCTTTACCAGGTAAAATTCTCTCGATTAATGAAGAAGACTTGAGGATGGGAGAGGTCGATTTCTCAGGGGTAAAAAAATCGGTCTGCCTCTTTTATACACCTGAGGCCAAAGTGGGCGATTATGTGGTGGTCCATGTGGGCTTTGCAATTAGCCTTCTCAATGAAAAACAAGCGCAAGCAACCTTGGATTTACTGAAGTGAAATACATCGATGAGTTCAGACAATCCTCTCTTGTGAAGAAATGGGCCAGCTCGCTCCAAGAGATCACTACACGGCCATGGACGATTATGGAAGTATGCGGCGGACAAACCCATGCGATCGTCAAGTTTGGCCTGCAGGCCCTTCTGCCAGGGAAGATACGGCTGATCCACGGACCCGGATGTCCGGTGTGCGTCACCCCGATTGAGCTGATCGACCACGCCTTGCATATCGCCTCTCTTTCGGGGACGATCCTTTGCTCATTTGGCGATATGTTGCGCGTTCCCGGCACTCAAAGATCGGAAG
>JAGVJV010000298.1 GCA_020050965.1 Parachlamydiales bacterium | reverse complement strand
AGAAAATTCTCCATCATTAATTCTTCTAAAAAAAGAACCCTATGAAGAAGCCCTGAAAATCGTCAAAGGTTCCGATCAAACTAATAAATAGAAAATATGAATATAAAAGCTGGACATAAATTTATTTTGGGGACCATCTTCTTTCTTTTTGGCTTCACCTTGAGTAGCAATGAGAAGAACGAAGATTATGAAGTTTATGTAAATCAAATTATACAGTCCTTTGCAAATGAGATGGAAAAAACCTACGGACTAGTTTGTTATGGCCATGGGGGGAAAATGCCTCATGATGTAGAAGAAATCAAAGTGACTTTCAACTGCTATCAACATGTATCAATCGAGCAAGCTCGTAGACTGGAAGTCAAAGCAACAGAACGATTTTTAGAAATTATTAATTCTAATGAGAAAATCCGGCCATTTCTAAGAGAATTTCCTTTCAAACCGAATAGAGGAAAAGTTTCCATTTCTTTTAGAACAGCTGATAATTTACGATACACTGACGGTAGCGTTGCTTATGTTACACAGTTTAAGAATATAATTTCCTATTGTTCAGATGAAGAAACATCACCATCTTTAATCACTTTAAAGAAAGAACCATATGAAGAAGCTTTGAAAATCGTCAATCAAACTTCATCAAACAAATAATAAAATGAAAACGTTTTTTAAATTATTGGTTATCATAGTTGGTGTGCCTGTCGTTCTTATTTCTGCATGGCTGGGATATGTTTCCTATCAACTTGCTGATTTTAGGCATCCTTTGCTTGAGAAATCATTTGAGGCTTCTCAAGAAAATGACCGGTATGCAAACGAAGTCTTGCAAGCCTTCGCGTTAGAGTTGGAAAGTCAGCACAAGTTTTTTCTCAATGGATTTCATGTTGAAAAGGAAGATGAGAAGATCCATCTACTCCAATTTGAAGTAACTGCACACTATTCCCCCTCTCTTGAAGATGCTAGAGCCTTAGAACTTACTTTAACTGAAAGATTGATTGAGGCAGTTAATGGGAATGAAAAGCTAAGACCTTTTCTTAAGGAGTATCCTGTAACCAATCAAACTGTTTCCATTCATCTAAGATTTCATGGATCTAGCATTACTTCCTTTGATTCGAATGTAGACTATATTCATACAGTGCCTAATTCCTATGTACCTGAAAATAGAGATAGAATTTTTTATTATGGACATTCTGATCCATTTGGCTCCGATTTTGAATTTAGCGAGACTTTTGAGGAGGCAAAAAGCACTGTTAGCGCCGAGATAAATCCTTATGCTCATCAATCAACAGAATTCGAAGAAGCAATCGAATTGGTGGGAACTTCTTTGGCTGAGAACTTGGATGCTCATCATAAATTATGTAAAGACGCTATTGTATTTAAAAAAGGTGAAGAAGAGTTTAGGTGCCATTTCACTCTCTTTGCTCGAGCAGATCAGGAAAAAGCCCGGAAATTGCTAGTTGCAAGCGTTAATCAATTAATGAACGAAATTGGCAAGAATAAAAAACTTCAATCTCTTTTAAAAGCCGATTTTCAAACAAATCAAATCAAACTTAAAATCAGTTTTAGAAAAAATAAGGCTTTTGTAGGACGAGTCTGCTACACTCAGGGCATTGATGAGGTGGTCCTAGAGAATAATGAAATCACCTTCTATCCTGTTGATCCTGATCACTATCCAATAGTTAAAGAGCCTTTATCGATTTGAATTCCCTCTTATATTCCACTTGAGAGCGCGTCTTGAGTTCTTTGAAGTTGCGCTGCCCGACGTAACTTGGCGTATCTGGGTTAGAGACTTGCCATTTTTCAGCTTGGGCTAGGAATTTTGCGACCCGCAGTTCTAAGTAGGGATGGGTGGCGAGAAAATCATGGATCAAATCGGTCTGGGCATTCGGATTGGCACCGTAGGGTAGGAGCTTTTCGAGGCTGCTGCTCATGGAAAAGGGGTCGTATCCACGATCTACGAGCATGTGGAAAGCATAGGTATCGGCTTCATCTTCTTGGGTTTTATTAAAACAGCATTTGCCCAAATGGCCAATCGCATCAAGGGCATAGGTAAGAAGAGAAATCTGCTCCATTTTTCTCTTGAGCATCTCCTGTCTGACTGCATCAAAGAGATGGCCTCGTTCGATATGACCGATTTCATGGCCCAGAATACCGATCAGCTCTGCTTCGCTGCTCAAGATATTTAGAAGTTCATCGGTGAAGCAGATAACGCCACCGGGAAGTGCCATTGCATTGGGAGCGCCGGAAATGAGAAAAACTTGATAGTCAAAACCACTCTGGACGTCAGCAGTTAGCTCTTGGATGAGGTGATTTAAATAGGCAGTTTCCCTCTTTGAGTTAATCACTGGAAAATGAGTAGCGATTTCCGCCTTGATCTCTTCCCCGAGCATCTTTTCATCGACTTGGGAGATGGGGAATAAATGTGTCACGGTCCGATTTACTGTTTGGAGGGGTTTGCCCAGCAGCTGAAAGAAGGGTGAAAAAGTGCTGTCAAAAGTGGGTTGGTATTGTTCTTTGAGGTGTAGTGTCACCAAAGCTGCAATACAGAGAAGCAGTACGCTTAGAATCGCTTTTCTCATACGCTCGTAATTCTGTGCTTATATTTTTTGTAAATCACACCGACGATCATCATGAGTATCCCGACTCCGAAGAAGACGAGCGCCCGAACCAAAATATTGCTTTGCATGAGATCGAAGATCACCAACCGGGCGCTACAGAGGATAAGCGCTCCCATCCCTATGCGGATAGTGAGTTGATTCTTCACTAATAGACCGAGGGTGATGTAGACGCTGGTCAATCCAACCCAAAGCAGAGTGAGTAAGGTCTTTTCAAAGTTATAGGCGAAAAGAAGCCCGATCCCTAAGAAAATTGGAAGTAGAACGGCTGTTGTGGGCTGCTTCGAGAGGATGGAAATCGTGTACTGTTTCTTATGGGCGAGATAGGCGTAGATGAGTTGGAGAAGGATCGGGATACTTGCATGGAGATGCAGACGATCGGCGAAAGTCGTTTTGGGGAAAGTCACCCAATAGGTAATAAAAGCGATATGGATGATCGATCCAATCAGGTAGATCCAGGAATAAGTGTAGAGCCGAGCAGGCCAATTAAAGCGTCTGGTCCCAATGAGCAGGCCCACTGCCATTACAGTCCAGCAGAGGGGGCGCTGAAGATCGGGGCTCTCCAAAAAGATGCAAAGGGTAATGAATGCTAGGAGTATATCTGTGAGCCCATTGCCTATCTTTGCCAGGGTTTTAGATTGGAAGGCAGGTTTGAAATAGATCCAGTAGGAGAGAGTTAAAATTCCGAGCATTTCTGTGACTAGCCGAAGTGGGATATGATGCCAATGGGATTCAAATTGGATGGAAACTGTCACAAAGCTAATCAGGTAATAAATGATATAGCCAAATCCGGAAATGAGAAAGCCAAGTTGAATTTGCTCGCGCGCTGGTTCATCAAAACGTTTAAAATAGGAAAAGCGTGCCGATTCTAGTGCTAGGAGAGAATAGGCTAGAGCCGTAAAAGTCGGAATAAAAACGCTGATTGTTTTTGAGCAAAAGTAGGTAAATAGCCCTAAAAGGATCGCCAAAGCATAGATGCATGGTTGATAAAAATTGCGGCCCCAGCTCTTGAATTGAAGCATGTTCTTAAAGATGAGAACACTATCGAAAGCTATCAGTGCAATCGACTGTGTACGTGTCGTCCAATCGTTTTCTGCAAAAAGCTGGAGATAATTCTGCAGATGGAGGCATATGAACATTCCTAAAAAGGAAAGATCCCAAGTAAGGTCTTCTCTCTTATGTCGCAAAATGGCCAGCAAGACAACTCCGACTAAGGCAACACCTTGGATTGGAAGGAATTTTATCCCTAAGAGAGAGATGAGGATAAAATTGCATGTTCCAAATAGGGCCATTAGAGAATATTGTTTCCCATTCTTTTCCTCGTAGAACCAGATGCAGGAGAAGGTATCACAAATGTAATCTTTTGCCCTGAAATAAACATAGGACCCCCAGTAAAGGGCTGCGATTATCCCCATGCGGAGATAGATCGGCATTGGACTCTTGGGGAGCGAGAGCTCAAACATGAAAAAGACTAGCGCGGCTCCATAAACAAAAACTTGCATCAAATAGCCAGCTTGAACCAAGACTTTCTCTTTCTGTGAATTGGCGAGATGGATAAAGAGAAGCATTTCGATGAGGGCCGCCATAGAAAGATCGATCGGCTTAATTGAGAAGGACGAAAAGAGGGCAATTGCAATTAACAGGCAAATTTGAGACAGGAGCGTATCGAGAATATACAGCCAAGAGATTTCTCGTCTCTTTGCGACTCTGGCCAAAATGAATCCGGAAATAGCAGCTGCAAAAAGAAAAACGGACGCCCAGCGTGTTGAAGGAGCATGCAGGCCTACATTGAGGGCAAAGAGCCCCCAGTTGACCAAATGAGCAAATAATGGGATAGCCTTGAGTTCTTTAGATTGATAATTTTTGCTGTAGTGAATCGCTGCGGCAGCTAAGGCGACAAAAGCCGAGCAGACGATGGCCAGGTAGTCGAAGCCCCTCGACATGTCCATCCTATATGTCCAAAGGAAGTTTTGCAGGGTGAAAGCGGCAGTGATCAAAATAAGATGTAGGTCCCATTTCGACTTATAAGCATTGCATAGACCAATCAAGGCGATGATGCTCCCGAGCGGGAGAAATAATGCTGTCGGCGCTGGTATGCAGAGGGCCAAGACGCTAAAGATGACATGGATCGAAGCGATGATCTGAGAGGATGTTCTGATCGATAAATAGAGATTGAACCCTATCCCCATACAGAGAACCGCTAAAGCCAGCAAAGGAGAGTGGATACACTTGAGTCCAGAGATCTCCCCTGCGCCAAATGTAGCAAATAATGCTACGACTCCTGCGACAGAGGTAAAAATCTTTGAAAGAGAAACAAGATCTTTGTTTTGTTTTAATTTGCTGCTACCTAGCCAAAGGGCCAGCGAAAAACTGAGCATCAATCCTACCCGGACAAGCGGCTTGGCAAAGAAGCTTGAAGTAATGCCAAAAAAGATGACTCCGACAATGCAGGCCAGCGAACCAGCGAAAGCGATCCAATTATCTTTAATGACTGAAGGAATTTTGAATTCGGAGCGGATTCTTTTCTTTGGCGCAGGTGTTTCAATTTTCGGGATTGGTACAGGCTT
>JAGVJV010000273.1 GCA_020050965.1 Parachlamydiales bacterium | reverse complement strand
TTATTCAGGAGCGATCGTTTTCCGTAGACCACTTCGTCGTGCGAGAGGGAGAGGACAAAATTCTCACTAAAGAGATAGTAGAGATTGAAGAGCAGGGTTCCATGGTGATATTTGCGGTGGACGGGATCTTTGGTGAAATATTCGAGAGTATCGTGCATCCAACCCATGTTCCACTTCAGGCCGAATCCTAGCCCGCCTACGGATGTGGGGCGGGAAACCATAGGCCAAGCAGTCGACTCTTCGGCGATCATCTGGATATAGGGGAATGACTCATAGACATACTCATTCAGCTGCTTGAGGAAAGAGATCGCTTCGAGGTTTTCATGGCCGCCGAGGACATTGGGGATCCACTCATTGGCGGTGCGGGCATAGTCGAGATAGAGCATTGAGGAGACGCATCGACTCTCAAGCCATCGAGCCGGTATTTCTGCAGCCAGAAAATCGCGCTGCTAATGAGAAAGCAACGGACCTCATTTCGCCCATAGTTGAAGATATAGCTCTTCCATTCTGGGTGGAAGCCTTTGCGAGGATCGGCATGCTCATAAAGAGCTGTCCCATCGAAATAGGCTAGGCCATGCATATCAGAGGGGAAGTGGGAAGGAACCCAGTCGAGCAATACGGCAATCTCATGCTGATGGAGCTTATCGATCAGATACATAAAATCTTGAGGGGTGCCATAGCGGCGGCTAGGAGCAAAGTAACCGATCTTCTGATAGCCCCAAGAGCCGTAAAAAGGGTGCTCCATCAAAGGCATGAACTCGACGTGCGTAAAACCCATCTCCTGCAGGTATTTGGGCAAAATTTCGGCCATCTCCCGATAGGTAAGCGATTGATTGCCTGCTTTGCGCTGCCACGACCCAAAATGGAGCTCGTAGATGGACATCGGGGCAGAGAAATCGTTTTTTGCACCGCGGATCCCATTCCAGTTGGCATCATTCCATTGATAATCCAAGTTCCAGACGATCGAAGCGGTCCTCGGAGGCTCTTCCCAAGCAAAAGCGAAAGGATCGCCTTTCTCAGTCTCGAAGTGCTGAGCTTTGATCATATATTTATAGATCGCCCCTTCGCCAATACCTGAGATAAATCCTTCCCAAATCCCAGAGCTATCCCATCGGACAAAAAGGGGATGCGACGTTCGATTCCAGCCATTGAAGTCACCGATCACAGTCACCTGGTTGGCATTGGGAGCCCAGACGGCGAAATAGGTCCCTTTAATCCCATTGACCGTCATCGGGCGGGAGCCTAGCTTCTCGAAGAGGCGAAAATGGGTGCCTTGTTTGAGTAAATAGATATCGACATCGGTAATAATTGTGTGGGGGATAGATTCAATTTTTGTATTAGGCATAATTTATCTATAAATGGAAAATATTTGAAATTCAAGGGGAAAGTTAATAAAGATTTTACTGATTACCCTTTGACACGAAACTTCATTTGCTTTATAATCTCCCCCAAGAAAATTGAGAAAGTAGTATGGCTATAATTTCAGGATACGTAGATAACTTAAACACATTATTTAGAATTGACAGTGATTCAAGTTCTATAATTGAAGTTGGCGCTAAAGTTTCTGCAAGAATATTAACAAATACTTTTTTAGGGGTCGTCGCGTCAATCGAAACGGTTGCTAAAGCAATCTTAACCGCTCTTGCGCTCGTTCTATATCCAGTTACCCCTGCACCTTATCAGGCTCTTTTAGAATCGACAAAATTAAGCTCTGCTATAGTTGTAAAAACTTTCGAGGGTATTTTAGGCAATTTATCTCCGAGTATTAAAACGGAAACAATCGAAGAGAAAAAATCGCCAGAAATAGAGGGATCAATAGCTCCTGAACAAGTTCAGGAAGAGGTGCAAACTGAAGAGCTGAAAACTCACGAAGAAAAAAGGAAATCCTTCTGGAATTTTCCGGTGATACAGATATCTACACCTCAAGTGCCAGAGACAATGGTACCTATTATCTGTCAACTCTATGTTGCAGCGTTAATGATTAGAGAACCTGATCTATTATTGGTTTTAGCAGGGGCGGCAACGATAGCGCTGATGCTTCGTAATCCTTCTTCACCCCTGCAGGTTTTCTCTGCGTCGAAGAATTACATCGAAGAAGCTCTGTCGGGTGAGGAAAAGAAATCAGATCCCCTATTTAGTTTATTCTGTCTTGCACCTTTTATATTTGGTGCAGCTGCATCAGCTGAAATACTCTTTAGAGCCCCTCGGATCATAGGATTTTGCAATCATTTGATAGGTAAAATTAACCAATGGCCGATCCAGGCAGCGATTACAAAAAAGGCGATAGATATTACTGCGATATTGAAGTCTTATGTACCAGAGAAGCCCTTAGAGATTCCTCAGAGAATATGGCAATCAATAGTGCAAGAGAAAGTCTTTTCAGAAATGCCAAAAAAGGTGACTGAGCCCCCAAAGGTGTTAAAGGAATTCGCTCAAGAGAGTATTTTTACTCAAATACCAAAAAAGCTGATGGAGATTCCTAAGGTATTGAAAAGTATTGTGCAAGAGAAAGTCTTTAAAGAAATACCAAAAAAGGTGACTGAGGCCCCTAAGGTGCTGAAGCCTATTGTGCAAAAGAAGGTCTTTTCTGAAACACCATCAGGATTATTTCAATTCCCACCACTACAAGAAACTGCGGGCGGGTCATTCTTACAACCAAAATTTGCAATCTATTTGGGTGTAGCGATTTTGGTCTCTTATGTAAGTTATCGATATCTTTGGCCAACTCTTAGAAGCAGACTGCAGAACGCAAATGTTCCAATGCCTCAAGCACCTGGGCCTGCAGCGGTTCCCAGACAAGCGCCAGTGAATGTAGTAGACGAGTTTGAGATTGAAGACTACAACGGAAAAAAATTTAAAGAATTTTGTCCCGAACCAATTGCCGACCCAGAAGCCTACGATCTCCCCGAAGAAATTCCCTTAGAGTTTGAAGAAGACCCTACTTATCCCCAGTTCGAATGTGCTATTTCGCATCAGTTGATACGCCATCCAGTTTTAGATCCTAATCGAAAAGCATTATATGAGTTTAGAAACATCGTACAATGGCTTGCAGATCACAATACTTCTCCAGCGAACAGAGCCCCACTGAGGGTGGACGACTTGATACAGGTTCCCCATATTTCCCGTTACATCAAAATGAGGCTGCATGAACATGTGCAGAAAAACAAAAAAAATGAGGACCAATCACATCATCTGCTCTAAAACTTTCTCGAGCTTCATCAGGTCGTGAGCGAAGTTGCGGATCCCTTCCATCAGCTTTTCGACGGCCATCGCGTTGTCGCAGAGCATCCAGTGAAAACTCTTCTGGTCCATCTTGAGCGGTTTAATGTCCAAGCCCTTTGCTTTTTCGGGATCGAGCTTGCGTGGAACTGCACCTGTTGCTGCCTCCAATTCCTTGAGGAGGGGAGGGGCGATGGTCAGAAGGTCGCAGCCGGCGAGTTCTAAGATTTCGCCGCTATTGCGGAAAGAAGCGCCCATCACTTGGGTCTTAATTCCATGTTTTTTGTAGTAGTTGTAGATCTCAGTGACGGAGAGGACGCCCGGATCATCTGCTGGAGCAAAGTCTTTCCCTTCAGCCTTTTTGTACCAGTCTAAGATCCTGCCAACGAATGGGGAGATCAGGGTTGCTCCTGCCTCGGCGCAGACAATCGCTTGAGGGAGTGAGAACATGAGGGTCATGTTGCAGTGGATTCCCTCTTTTTCGAGAACTTTTGCCGCTTGGGCCCCTTCCCAGGTGGAGGCGAGCTTGATGAGAACACGTTTTCGGTCTATGCCGGCGGCTTCATAGAGGGCGATGAGGGTATGGGCCTTTTGGATGCTCCCCTCGACGTCAAAGGATAGTCGGGCATCCACTTCAGTGGAAACGCGGCCAGGGACGATTTTGAGGATCTCTACGCCGAAATTGACGAAGACTTTGTCGATGGTTAGGGTGAGCCGCTCTTCGCGGGTCTTTCCCTTTTTTCCAAAGGCGATGGCATCCTGGATCAGAAATTGATATTCGGGGAGGCTGGCTGCCTTGAAGATGAGCGAAGGATTGGTCGTCGCATCGGTGGGTTTATATTTTTTGATCTCTTCAATCTCGCCTGTATCGGCAACGATTGTCGTCCACTTTTTTAGCTCATCAAGTTTGCTCATGCCAGCTCCTGTTTTTGCTGACTTTAATTGTTATGGTGATTTTTGCCAACTAGGATCAGGGTGAGTACTCCGACAGCAGTCGTTCCAAGTGCCAGGGCCCAATTTCTTTGCTTGGCGCGGCGGATCGACTTGAGGTAATCATCGCTCTCTCTTCCGACGAATTTCCCTTTGTTGAAGCAGTCATCGGTCTCATCGTAGTAGACCTTGGTCGGTTCAGGTGCGCAGCAAGCATCATCGGCAAATGCTCCGCGTGAGAAAATAAGTCCTAAAATGGTGATGCAGAGGATAGGTTTTTTCATAAGATCCATGGGGGTTTAAAATAATGGATTTTAACCCGCCGGACTTTTTTTGCCAAGCTTTACTGAGTAGTAGTTGTGGTGGTGGTATGTTTTTTAGAATTCACGACCAGGCCAGTCAGGACGGCGATGCCAATTGCGAGGCCGACGCCCCAGCCGATCATCGAGGAACTGACCGCATTAAAGACGCAATCTTGACAGCCGCTGCTGGGCCCTGTGTTGTAGAGGGCATTCATCTCATCGATAGCGGCGTCTAAATATTCGCCATTATCTGCTCTCAAAGATGAGGTGAAAAGCATGAGGGGGAGGATGATTCTTAGTATTC
>JAGVJV010000291.1 GCA_020050965.1 Parachlamydiales bacterium | reverse complement strand
TGTGCTCTTCCGATCTATTGGATTTTTGCAGCAGATTGGCTTGCCGATTTTGCAGAGGCGCACTCTGAAGTCGAATGGATCAATTGCTCAGATGGATTAGATATTAGGGGATTCAAAAAGGGGGATTTGACCGATATTTCCTTTAACAAAATCGATCTAAACTTTAGTCGAATTGATAGCTTGCAACCCGCACCGATTACCTTCGATCCTAAGGAGATGAAGAGCAGTTTTGCAAGTGTCGGCGCCCTATGCGGGGAAATGTTAGAGCTGCTCGAACGACTCTTTCCCCAAACACCTGAGAAAAATGGGGACTATGCCCTTTTGCAACATGCGCTAGAAAAAGAGAGTGCTTACGTCAAGTTCCTCCGTCCGATTTGGGATATTTGGAAGCATGTCTTTGCCCGCCAATTGCCCAAAGACATCCCGACAGAGTATGGGATCGGGCTAAATCAATGGCTATTCTTTAAGGGGATCTGCGATGACGCATGCAAGATGTAACGAGATCGCCTTTTATCTCCAATTTTTCCCTCATGAGAAAAAACAGCTCTCCCTCGATTCCAAACCACTTGAGAAGTGGCTAAATACCCAAAACCTGCCCGAAATCGAAGTTCTCTATCTCGTCGGCCTCTTCAATTTCGCACTGCCTAAAGTCATTACACAGTGGCTCAACGAAAGAAAAGAGCGGGCGCTCGTCATCATTGAAGAAGACTTAGGGGCATTTGCAAACTTTCATCAATTTGATCTGCTCGACAACCCTCAAATCCACATCCACTATGCCAAAGAAGATCCAATTGAAGAGCTCGCTAATCAGTTTCCGTGCGATCGATTAGCCATTTTCGTCGGAAAACCATTCGACGCAGAGAGGCTCCAAAGACGATCGGCAGCCCTCTCCGCCCTCTATTCCGATGTGCTCTACAGCCATAAAATCGTCGAAAACGTCCTGGCCAATTATCAGCGCCTCCACACCTGCTTCAATGCGAACGCGCTCCAATTTAAAAATGTCCCCGCCATCATCTGCGGCGCCGGCCCCTCACTCGAAAAATCATTCTCTGCCCTTCGTAAAGCTGGAAATAAAGCACTCATCTTCGCCTGCGGCTCGGCGATCCCCATCTTGACCCGGAACAAAATCCGCCCCCATTTTACTATCGCCGTCGATCCCAATCACGAAGAATTGGAGCGGATGCAGCAACACGCCCCCCACGAGGCACCCTTTCTCTTCGCTCCTCGAGTGCATCGTGACGTCTTCTCCACTATGAGCGGACCCTACGGATACCTTAAAACTGACACTGGCGGCTTTTTCGAAAACTGGCTCGAAGAAAAACTTGGACTAGACGGCAATTGCGCAGGCCCTGACATGGGATCAGAAGCCTTTTCCGTCACCACTCTCGCCATCAGCTACGCCTACGCCCTCGGCTGCAATCCAATCATCCTCACAGGCGTCGACCTAGCCTACACCTCGGGAAAAAGGTACGCCTCGGGAGTGGAAGCTGATAAAGGGACAACTTGCGATCCGCGGGCCCTAGAGAAAATCTTGATCCGCACCGACATCCATGGCGACCCAGTCGAAACGCTCCTCAAGTGGGTCATGGAGTCCGATTGCATCAGTGCCTTTGCTAAAGATCATCCAGAAACAACCTTCCTCAATGCATCTGAGGGTGGCTTGGGATTCTCAGGCATTAAAAATACAACATTAGAACAAGCCCTACAATCCCTCCCCACAATCGATATCGACTGCCAAAAGCAAATCGACGCATCGCCACTCCCATTCGACACCGAAAAACTGACCTTAGCTCTCCAAGAGCTAGAAAGTTCACTCGATCGCTGCGAAACCCTCTGCGATAGGCCCACAATCATCGCGCAAATGGATCTCGAAGAAGAACCCGCATACCTTGCACTGCTTCAAGGGATCGCTGCAGCTCTCGACCGAGTCCTCTACCGCTACTTTCCCCATATCGATCCTGAAGAAGGAAAAAAGATCCGCGAAAACGCCAAGTTCCAAGAGCTGAAGTTACAAATCGCCAAGTTCAGAAAGATCATAGGAGAAAAATGCGCTACCTATCGTTGATTCTCCTCACGATCCTAGCAGCTTGCTCTGGTCTAGAAGACTCCGAAAGAGAGAAGCTGCGCAAAATGAATGCCACCGGAGAGCACATCTACCGCACCCATGATGAAACCCACTTTACCATCAAAAAGCCAACCCACTTTGTCCGAGAAAATTATCCTTGGGAGGAGACTTACGTCGGCAATCAAATCAAGATCACCAAAGAATTTTTCCGCTGTAAAGGGAGCGCCCATCATGCCCCGATCACGAAACAAACGGATGGACAACCGGCTTACATCGTCGACTGCGGGGGAATGCAGCACCATAGCCTGCCTCTAAAAGATGGGAAAGAGCACATCTATCCAGCCCTCTTTGATCTACTCAACTACATCCAAGAAAAGACCCAAAAGAAAGTGGTGATCACCTGCGGCCACCGCTGCCCAACCCACAATACCTATGCCGATTCCACTCACTACAATGAGAACTCCAAGCACATGATCGGCGCCGAAGTAGACTTTTACGTCAAAGGGCTAGAATGGAGTCCTGAAACTGTGGTTAATGTCATCAAGCAATATTACAAAGAGCATGCCAGATTTAAACTTGAAGCCCAATTCACCAATTTTGAGAGGTATGAAAACGAAACCAATGTCTCGACCCTGCCTTGGTACAACAAAGAAGTTTTCATCAAACTCTTCAAGAAAGACGAAGGTAGGGACCTCGATAACAACCACCGCTTTCCCTACATCTCGATTCAACTCCGCTGGGACCGCGACACTGACGAACAGGTCACCTATACCTGGTCCAAAGCCTTTAATAATTACTTGAGATATTGAGAATTAGACAATCCTGGGCTTATAAGAGACGACTTGTTCTTTGGTCACCGGATCTTTTATTCCGCCAGTAATGAATTCAGAGCCTTCATAGTAGGGCACTTCAATAAAATTCAGATGCCTTTTCTGCCAGTTTCTACCGTTCTTAACTTCCTGATGGAACTTCCCTGGCTGATCCTCAATTGCGAGTGCATATTCACAATCGCTCGACAACTTTACAAAAACACTCTCATTTGCGAGCAATTTCGGATCAACCCCTTGATCTTTCAAGTATTTATACATGGGTGCTGGCTTTAGGGTGATATTAAAAATAGTTCGTGAGATAACAGTGATCATTCGAATAGGAAGAGTCGCGAGATCTAAAATTGTGGCGCCAATGATGGCAAAAATTTTACCTACACAATTCTGAATTTTTAAAGCGTGATTGATCACAGTGGGAAGGAAGAGATCGGTAGTCAGATTCTTATTCGTCCGTACAGGATAGAGCGTTGCCCGAATCCAAGAAACGGTTGTTTTTCCTTTTAAAAAATAATCCTGGACCTCGTTGAATTCTTCCTTTGAAGTAATTTCTTTTTTCCAAATTAGATTATTCTCCAAGTTGGTAACTTTTAAATAATGTGACATATATCTACCTCGATAAATGAGGGTAAATTATAGACGATTCCATTTTTTAAGTCCAATCACTTGTCTAATAACCGGGGATGAGCTATAATAGAACCTTATTTTCTGTGCCGATGTGGCGAAATGGTAGACGCGGCAGATTCAAAATCTGCTCCTAGCAATAGGGTGATGGTTCGAGTCCATTCATCGGCATTTATGATAGAAATTCAAGGAATTGATCAAAACGAGTTAGATTCGGAAAAAATGAACCTAGCCCGCTTAATTTTTATTTCTTATTTTACAGATCTTTATACCCAAAATCACTCAAAAGTTGACCGATAGGATCATTTACCAATTACTACTCTCGCAAAACCAAGGATTGGTGAAGCAAAAGTACCTAAGGCGATACAAGAATTACTGACAACTTGCGTCCAGTTTTTCTTGTAAATCGAATAAACTGCCCGAGCGCTGGCAATAACTCCTAATATATATCCATTCTGTGGGGAAAAATAAAAGATGGTTGCTCCAAGTGCTGCACCGAAAAGCGCCCCTCGAAATGATATGGGTGGAGTCATTTGATCCAGAGCTTCTCCAAGAGACAAAAATGGGTTTCCGTTCCCCCCTCTATAGAATGTGATATTCTGCGCGAGTTCCAACATCGCTTGTGCATCTGGATCATTTGGATTTTCTTCTGCCCTGCGGCGAACTTGTTCATAAAATTCTGGATTTATCTCTCTTACAGATCCAAAACCACTTGCGTTAGCATTAACTGCCATAAGAACTCCTTAATTTTCAATTTATTGTATCAAAAATCTTTTTAATTGTCAATTATTTTTGAATAAGCATTTTAAGTTAATCTGTGATTCAAGTGCTTGAAAATGAATAGCATGATCAACTTGACGGGAAAATCGTAAGGTTGAAATTAATGACTTTAACGACTCTTTAAGCAACAAAGAAAAGACAAAAACAGCATGAAGCATGCCATTAAAGACCCTAGAAAACGAGAGAAGATCGACTGATCATTCGGCTGAGGAGTCGCTTTGGCAATCTTTCCTAGAGGGATTGAACTTGCAGACAATAGGTGATCGCTGACCACTTCATTCTGCGCTATTTCATGGTGCTGAGGAGCCAACCCACGGCACCAAATCCAATCAATATGCCGCCCTTTTGTGCTGTTGGGCTTAGGAACTTCTGTCTCGTCCAGGTTGCCGTCATGTTGAAACCCTGCTTTCAAGAGGGCAGAAAATTTTGAGTCAGCTTGGCGGAGTTGAGATTCATCGGCGTTGAAATCTCCAGCAATTACAGAAATGGGTGTAGTAACCTCTGCTAAGAGAGTCTCAATTTGCTTCTTACCCCTATGTTGCTGATTTCCGCCTTGGAGATGACAGTTTGCTACTCGCACCGCTTTACCCGTGGTCCGATCTTTTAAATCGATAAAACAAAGCCCGTCTGCTAAGTCTGTGAAATTCATTTTCTCGAATCTTACATTTTTGAAGTAGATCGCAAGACCATCGCCTCTTGAACGAGGAATATGGGCGATTTCATACTC
Source organism: Parachlamydiales bacterium (assembly GCA_020050965.1). Taxonomy (GTDB): domain Bacteria; phylum Chlamydiota; class Chlamydiia; order Chlamydiales; family Rhabdochlamydiaceae; genus Sacchariniichlamydia. The sequence continues at coordinate 1,239 of JAGVJV010000291.1, read as the reverse complement.
TTTCTTTAATTTCTCCTGCAGGTCAAGGTTTGATTGATGGCTAATTTCCTGCAGACAAATCACATCGAGATTGGACCGGCTGATTAATGCAGCAATTTTATCTTTGCGTATGTGCCAATTAGATTTACCATTTTGCCCAAGCCCCTCTTTCGTATGATGTTTTTCAGCAAAAGCGGGGTGTAAAATATTTAATGTTCCAATTGTAAAATCCATAAAAAATCCGTCATTTAGAAGGACATTATACCATTTAGAAAACTTTTCCGCCAATCTTAGCTTCAGCGGCAGGAGTCAGGAAAGTGGCCTCTCCGCTATCAGCCTTGGGGTATTGGACTCCCAAAACTAAGACCTCGGAAATCGTATCTCCAACTTGCCGAGGTTCAAAATTGAGGACTCCAAGGACGAGCTTACCCGTCATTTCTTCAGGAGCATGATGCGTGAACCTGCCAACGCTTGTCTTCAAGCCAAATTTCCCAAAGTCGATCTTCAATTTGTAGGCCTTCTTTGGAGCACCTGGGGCTTCCTCTACGCTTATAACCCGCCCGAGACGAATAACCAATTTATCAAATGTATCTTCTTTTGAGACAACTTCCATAGAATCCTCATATTTTTCTATACATCACAAAACCATCCTGGTAGCTGCCATCGGGATTTCTCACCGCATCGGGAATGGTGCCGACGATTTTAAAACCTAGCTTGTGATAAAGCTTCACCGCACTCTTATTTTGGCTCAGTACCATGTTGTATTGCATCGCTTGAAATCCGCGCTCTTTGGCCAATTGCAAAGAGGCCTTGATGAGCGCTGTACCGATACCTTTGCCTCGAGCGCTTTTTTTCAGCATGTAGGCGGCATTTGCAATATGCTTTGAGCGGCCAGAATAGTTGCCCTTCAGATAAAAACCTCCCAGCAGTTCATTTGTCGAAGAGAGACAGACAAAAACTTCTGACTGTGGACCGAAGAATTGGCGATGGAATTCTTCTTTGGAGCTCGATTCATAGGGGAATTGGCAACCTGAGTCGACCACTTCTCGAAAAATCTCGTAGAAGGCATCCTGATCCTGTTTTTCAAAGGGTCGTAATACGATGTCTATTGCTGTCTCAGTCTGAAGAGAAGTGTCTTCTTTTATCTTTAGGCGAGAATTTTTAAGTCCTTTTGCATAGAGAGCGATACCCTGATAGACGAGCTCCACCTCTCCAGAGTTGAGAGTTTCTAAAGCCTGTTTCGTCTGATTAAATGCAATG
>JAGVJV010000079.1 GCA_020050965.1 Parachlamydiales bacterium | reverse complement strand
CCGATTTTACCATCAACAAAGAGTGTGGCTGTTCCAACGGGAAGATCATCGCTGTAAATCAGATAATCTTCCACAGGGGTTCTCATAAGCAGTTTTTTGACCTCTCCTCTCAAAGGCTCATCGATCCCATTGACGGAGAGAAGAATCCGATAAAACTCGTCATTTTGATGAACCCGCTCGATTTTCGCTTTTGGTAAATCGATCGGTTTTACATCCCAACTCATCGTGGGACAAGAAGTCAGTTTTTCAAATCCCCTATCTCTAAGGCTTTCCGATGGTTGTGATGCCGCAACCCAAAATGAGATGGGGACCCCTTTTGGAGCCTTGCTTAAGATCTCATCAATATTCTCTTCAGAAAATCGGATGACTGAATTGTAGATCGGATGGTTGAGGCCCGAAAACCATACATATTCGGTTTTCGAATCTACTGTTGGCGGTCGCATGGAGCTGAAATAATGTTCTACAGGAGTGAGCATAGGTTCGATTATACCGGATATGAGGATTTTATTTGGTAAATTAAAATTTTATTATGAGTTGAAATTCCCCCCTTGTCCAATAAATTTCCTTCTGCTAAACTTTTGTGTTTTAGTAAGGAGCCCTTATGTCAAAAGTATGTCAAGTCACCGGAAAGAAACCTCGTATGGGGAAAACCTATGCCATCCGCGGTATCGCGAAGAAGAAAAAAGGGATTGGCTTAAAAATCACTGGTATCACACGAAGACGTTTCCAACCTAACCTCGTGAAAAAGCGTATCTGGTTAGAAGAAGAGAACCGCTTCGTCACTCTGCGCCTTTGCGCCAATGCCCTACGCACCATCGATAAATTGGGCACTGCAGCCGTTGTCCGTCAGATGCGCGCTGAAGGTCAAAAGATCTGAAAAAACTGATTTTCGTGGGGATTTTCGGAGGGTATCTCTGGCTTGTCTTGAGCGCTCTCCTCCCCCCGTTACCTAGTCAAAGCCAACCTCTCCTCTTTTATTCAAATCAACTACACGATGATCTCAAGATTGCAGTAATACGCGCCCTCAAAGGGGCAACGTCTTCCATTGCACTTCAAATTTATGATCTCACCGATCCTTCCATTTTGAAGCTATTGGAGAAAAAGAAGCGAGAGGGGTTGAACGTCACTATTTTGCACGACAAACATGGGCATCTGCCAAAGGAACTAGAGGGCAATCCGGTGAAATGTCGTGGTCTGATGCACCGAAAAATTTTGATCATCGATGAAGCCCTCATTTTGCTCGGCACGGCCAACTTCACTACCCAATCGCTTAAAATGCACGATAATCTGGTTTTAGGCCGTTGGCACCCCGAATTGGCGCAGTTTCTAAAAAAGGGAAGCGGAGCATTTAAGAGTGGGGATCTTTCTGCCTATCTACTGCCCGATGCGGAAGGGGCGGCCCTTAGAGCTTTAGGGAGTTGCATCGATTCCGCCGCCAAATCGATCCAGGTTGCGATCTTCACACTCACTCATCCAGAACTGGTGGGGAAATTGGCGCAGGCCCAAAAACGGGGAGTTTCCGTTTCGGTTGCGGTAGACCGGTATACGGCAATGGGTGCGAGCAAAAAAGCAATTGAGCAGCTGCAAACCGCTGGGGCAGAAGTTCTTCTGAATCAAGGAAGTCAACTATTGCACCATAAATGGGCGCTGATCGACGGGCAGACTTTGGCAATGGGATCGGCCAATTGGACGGGGGCGGCTTTTGGAAAAAACCAAGATTGCCTGCTCATTTTAGAGAACTTAATGCCTGGCCATCAAAAAGTAATAAAAAATCTTTGGAGGTCTGTTGCAATTGCCTCGGAAAAGATGTAGAATACAGTTATGACCCTGTTTGGACTCTCGCTCACCCTTTTCCTCCTGATGGACTCCTTTGGGAATGTCCCCATCTTCCTGTCGATTCTGAAGAACATTAAACCAGAACGGCAGCGTGCCATCATTTTCCGAGAGCTAATCCTGGCGCTGATCATCATTATCGCCTTTTTCTTTATCGGTAATTACCTGCTCGCCCTGCTGAACATTAGCCAAGAAGCGGTCAATATTTCAGGCGGTGTCATCCTCTTCATCATCGGGCTTAAGCTCACCTTCCCTAAGAAAAATGGAGATAATGAACTAGAAGGAACACAGGAACCTTTTTTGGTCCCACTCGCCGTACCCCTTGTCGCTGGCCCAGCCACGTTAGCGACCGTGATGCTGCTGTCTCACCAGAAAGTCTCTGACTGGCTTGTCTTAGGCGCTATTTTTATCTCTTGGGCCGCTACTACGATCATTCTCCTAACTGCGCCCTATCTCAAGCGTATTCTTGGTGAACGGGGCCTTGCTGCCTGTGAGCGATTTACCGGGCTGATTTTGATAATGCTCTCTATCCAAATGTTCCTCAATGGTCTGAAACCATTTTTTGCTTCCATCTGATGAAAAATATCCAGTGCACGATAGCCTACTGCGGAACCCACTATTTTGGCTTTCAAAAAACCAAGATGGGGCCGAGCATCGAAGAAGAACTCGAAAAAGCGCTCGAGAAAATCCTCCGTCATCCAGTCAAGATCCAAGCTGCCAGCCGCACCGACCGAGGTGTGCATGCCGAAGGTCAAGTGATCAATTTCTTGGCAGACGAGCAGTGGAACTTAAGCAAATTGCGCGAGAGCATGCGAGGTGTTCTGCCTAAGGATATCTCCCCTTTAGAATTAAAGTGGGCTTCAGAAAATTTCCATCCAACATTGGACAACCGCGGCAAAGAGTACCATTACCATCTATGCAACAGTTCTGTTCAACTCCCCTTCCACCGAGAGTTCTCTTGGCATTTTCATCTGCCGCTCGAAATTGAGAAAATGCGACACGGCGCAAAACTGCTCGAAGGAACGCACGATTTTTCGGCTTTTACCTGCCTAAAAGTAGAAGATGGAGTGCGGCGCGTGGAGAGGATTGAAATAGAACTCTTGCCTGAAAAAAGAATCCAAATTCGCGTTCTTGGAGACAATTTCCTCTATAAAATGGTCCGGACGATTGTGGGGACATTGGTCTACGTTGGGTGTGGGAAGATTGGACTCGAAGATGTCAAAAAAATCCTTGAAAGTAAGCAGCGCGCCAAAGCTGGAATGACAGCCCCTGCCCATGGGCTTTGCTTGAAAAAAGTGTTTTATTAATTAAGAGAATCGGGGAAAATAGAGGAATGATTTCCCGAAATGATCCCTGCTGGTGCCAAAGCGGCCAGAAATGGAAAAAATGTCACTACCCGATTAAACCTCCCGACTCAAGCTCAGATCTTGCAGAAGAGTATCTGAAGAAATATGGGATTATTCTCAAAACCCCCCAGCAAATCGAAGGCATCCGACGCGCTTGCCTTTTAACGGCTGAAATCCTCGATAAGACCTGCAGCATGGCTAAAGCAGGGATTAAGACCGATGAATTAAATACGTATGCCCATCAGCTCCACGTCGAAGCAGGCGCTATCCCCGCTCCACTTGGCTATGGCAATCCCCCCTTCCCCAAAAGCATCTGCACCTCGCTCAACAACGAAATCTGCCACGGAATCCCCGGACCCGTCGTATTGAAAGAGGGAGACATCGTCAACGTCGATGTGAGCTGTATTCTCGATGGCTATTATGGCGATTGCAGCAAGATGGTGATCATCGGCGAAACGGATCCAGAACGCAAAAATGTGACCGAAGCATCCTACCAGTGTTTGATGCGGGCCATTTCGATTTTAAAGCCTGGCGTCATGCTCTGCGCCATCGGCGATGCGATCACCGATTGTGCTGTTGAATTTGGCTGTTCAGTGGTCGAAATGTTTGTCGGACATGGGGTCGGAATAGGATTTCACGAGCCACCTAATGTTCCCCATCACCGCAACAAGATGCAGATCCCCCTTGCCCCCGGAATGACTTTCACGATCGAGCCGATGATCAATGCTGGCGTATCTGGTGGTTATATCGATAAAGTGAATAAATGGACTGCCTATACCAATGATGGCAAGCCGAGTGCCCAATGGGAGCACACGTTACTAATCACCCCTACTGGTTGTGAGATCCTCACTCCCTGGAAAAGGTAGTTTTCTCAATAGAACAGAACCAATTCTTTGAATCACTCGTTTGAGTGTAAAAGCTGGCGAAGTGATATAATCTTCTAGTGCTAAATAACAACTTTCGATTCTCGCTATTATTGGATATCGAGGATTTAACAGCTCATCATCTCTATAAATCCCTGTGCTATCGATCCCCAACATATTTTTAAAATGAGGATCGCCTTCATCGTCCATTTTTGGTCCAATTAGGTTGATGAAGAGAGCTCTGGAGGCGAAGATGGTAGAGCCTGGACAGTGATAAGAAAAAACCCGAGCAAAATTCTCTTCTCCTTTTGCAACTTGACAACTTTCAAAGACCACTTTTCCATTCCGTCGCATTTTGCTAGAGAGAAGCTTAATCAGGGCAAAATCATTTTTACTAAGAAAAAAATCCCCTAACCATACTCCATTTTCACTTCCATGACAAGAGAACCATAGCGTATTATATCTGCTGCAGGACTGGCCCTGAAGAAACTCGAAAAATTGCCTCTTATTCACTATCACTTTTCGCTCGATTGCATGCGACTGCGCCAGTTTGCGAATAGTGAATACCTCCTTTCTCGTTAAGTAATCTTTACAATCGTCTGAAATGATCATCAGAGCATTTTTTTCATTGACGAGCGATTCACTCTGGATTTCTTCAAGTTTATTCTCGAAGACAGGAAGCCTAATCTTTTTAATATAATATTGCACTGCTGCTAGAGTAACGCCAGTAAAGCAAGCCAATGAAACCCAATAATTGGGGTATTTTTTAAAAAAATAATTAGCTATTTCATCCACTAATCTAATCGATCCGACGGCAATACAACCAATTTCCAAGATTTCGCAAGCCTGAGGTCCGATGACATATTCCACAAGATCAAAAGTCTTTGGAATTAAAGACAATGGCTGAAAAGAGATATTGTCTGATACTTTAAATGACATAATTATAAATAATATAATTAATTCTAATTTTTGTCAATTAAAATAATAAATTTACATAAATCATCTGGAAGTGGAATCGAACTGAAATTCGAGCATTTCTTGGAGTTTTTTGGGTGTTTTTTTAGGTGTAGTCGTAGGTTTACTGAGTACACTAATTAGACTTTCAAGCTCTTTAATTTCCTTTTCCAAGGTCTCATTTTCTGCGAGGAGCTCTTCAATGTGCTTGAATAAGGTCTGCTGCTCTTCATTTTGACTCAGCAGCTCTAGGCCCCGCTCTTTTTTTAGGGCGAGCAAAAAGCCTTCGGTTTCAAATAGGCGACGTCTAGTTTGGTCAAGCACGAGCGATTTTTCTTCAAATTGTTCCCGAAGCTGCTGATGCTGTTTCACCAGGTTGGGTGGGATTTGCTGCTGCCTTTCCTGCTCTAGATAATGGATCTGCGCGAGGTTGCGGAGCTCATTTAAGGCCTCTTCAAGCGATACTTCAAAAGAGCGGACCCTGGCTTTGTAGTGAGTCAATTCGGCCTCTAGGCTCTCTTTTGCTTCTAATTCTGCAATCTGTTTCCTTTCACAATCGATGATGGCATCTTCCATCTTGGACACTTTTTCGCGGTAGAGCAGATGGGTTTCATCGAGAATAGCTCGTAAGTCGTGGTTCTCTTTCTCTTTTTTGCTGATCAGCTGCAGAAGATCCCTTTTTTGGGCGGCAATTTCTTGGAAGGTTAGATAGGCAATCGAGCAGGCTAAAAGAGTGGCTAAAGCAACGCCAAAGAGCCAGAAAATACCTTCGGCAAGCATCGCCTTCTTTAAGAGAAGCAGCACCACTACAGCCAGTAAAAGGGCTGGTCCTAGAAGAACAGAAATGGGTCTTTTTTCAAGGTTGGTTGAGCTTTCCAAAAATCCTTCCCATCGTCAAAAAGCCCTGCTCAAAGCGGTCTAAGCCAAAATGCTCATTGGGGGCATGGATTTGGTCGCTATCGAGTCCATATCCCATTAAGACCGTATCGGCATGGCTGTACCTAGCCAATTCGACTGTGATGGGGATTGAGCCCCCTGTCAGACAATATTGGCATGGTTTTCCTAACACCTCTTCATACGCCTTTGCGACGAGTTTGGCAATGAAAGAATCGTAGTTACTCCGAAATGCTGGGCTTCCTTGATCAAATTTGATCTTCACCTCCATCCCTTTCGGCATCGCTTTAAGAAGATGAGTTTTGAGGTTTTTGCAGATTTTGGCCGGATTTTGGTTCGGGACAAGTCGACAGGAAATTTTTGCTTTTGCCACCGCTGGAAGGACTGTTTTAAACCCCTCCCCGGTATATCCTCCGCTCATTCCATTGATCTCGAGCGTCGGCCGGATGCAAGAGGATTCGCCAATCGT
>JAGVJV010000155.1 GCA_020050965.1 Parachlamydiales bacterium | reverse complement strand
CGATAGGTACAAGAGGCCCCTCCTTAATAATGAAGATCTCTCGCCTTTTAATAAATTCCCGCTACACCAGGGCTCTTATCGTCTCTACGCATCAAAGGAAATTCAAATCCGGAGACCCTATCTTTCCTACTCGACTCTGAAGAGCAGATGGAGACAAATCTCTTAAAGGGCCGCTACGAAGAGCTTCACCAAAAAGAGTTGCCCATTCTCATGGAGATCTCAGTTGGAGTGTGATTGCAAAACTGGTCCAAGAAGGGCTAGGAGTCGGGCTCTTTCCTGATTATATCGCCTCCGCCAACCCAGATATAACCTGTCTTAAGCGAACTAAACCCGATGGAACATACCCTTTACGCCCTCTTCGAGAGGAGTGCGAACTCAAATGTTCATGCGCAAAAGTTCTTGGACCTCTTTTCAAAATTTCCATTGGGGAATTCACTAAAAGCCTGATCACTTTGCGGAGAATAATTTTGCTAATCTCCGCAAAAATGCGGAGATTATAGATCGCCCTCTTCCTCTCGATCTTCGACCTCTTCAGGGCTGATCGCCTCTTCTTCCCCGTAGTACTGGTCGTCTTCAGAATCTCCGCGCGCATCAGCTGTGTTCATGGGAATCTGTTTTAAATGATCTCTGAGTCCATGCTCCTCATCTTCAAAATTCAGAGGCTCTGGCTCTCCTTCATTATAATCTTTTTTACGCTTGCGAGGCATAAAGACTCCTGGCTTTTTTTCTCACATTAATGGACCAATAGCTGAATATCAAGACATATACTCGAAATACGTTTGTACTTCAGCGGGTTTTTCAAGCCAGGGGAAATGGCTGGCGCCCGGGATCGACCGAATGGTGATATTGGGCCGTTTAAGGTAGGGGGTCCCATCGAAGGAGGAAATGGGGGTAATCTGGTCCTGGTCGCCTGTGAAAATGAGGGTCGGCACCTGCTGGGGTACAAACGTGGGGGAAAAATGGGGGTGGAATTGGTCTCTGCCCCATAGAAAAGCGGCCTCTTTGTAGGGCAAATTTTCAAATAGCTTCTTGGCTCGTTCCACGGTTTCAGGCATGACATAGAGATGAAGCCTGCTTAAAAAGTACTCTTTTAAAATGACGGGGCCTGGCTTATGGTGGGTCAATTTTTTTGGCGAGGCGCTAATGAGGACTAATCGATCCAAATAAGGTTCTAGCTCAGGGCATGTCAGGACAAATAACGAGGCAAACGAATGGGCTACGAGCCGCACCTTCGGAAATGACTGGACAAGCAGGATCAGGTTTTCTTTCCAATGTTCAGGGATGAGCGGAGTAGGATTGCTCCCGTCACCTGGAAAATCGACCAAATAAAGCGAGCCTGGAAGGTCGAGAATCTCCACTAAGGCCTCTAAAGATTCAGACCCAAGCCCAGGGCCTCCAGGCAAAAAGAGCCAGGAAGGACCTGGTTGATCTTGCACCTTTCTTAAACGAAACTGGTGGATAGTATCTGTTTTCAAGATTCTAAGCATTGCGTTATATAGAGATCATGACCTATTTAAGAATCGGCGCCATTCTAGTCGGGTGTTTTCTCGTTGGATGGGGTCTCTACATCCTGTTTTACAATAATTTATCTTTTGCCGTTCAAGAGCAAACTGTCAATATTCATTCGATTGAATCCACGGGGATACCGTCGATTTACGGAGCGCTACTTGTCGTTGCCGGTGCCACTCTCATTGTACTGCAATTGGTTCTCAACAATAAAAAGAAATAATCTATTTATTCAACATCACTTTAAAAATATAGGTCGATGCATTTGAATCGGCGAGGCAATTCGTATCGGTCAGTGATGTGGCAATTCCCCCAACAATATATCCCAAGAAAATCGGCGTAGATCCCAGTTTATCGAGAGCAATCACTCCATTCGGGTAGCTCGGGAGGTCGTCATTGGGGATAAACACGCCCGAGGCCCCAAAGTAAAGATGTCTTGGATCTGTGAGCGGATCACCTGTACAAGGATCTACGGTGAGCGGCGATTGGATGACTGGAAATTTCTCGCTCATGAGATATTGGCGATAGCCCCCCTCTTTTGTGATCTCAATTGTCGTAATGTCATTGACGAAGGGTAAATTGCAGCAGGCTGTGAGGTTGGGGCCTGACGTGGGAATGGGAGCTTGGCACTCGGAATTGCAATCCCCAGCGCCAATCGAAATAACGGCGCTAATTCCCCCAAAGAGGACCGAATACATGGATCCATTTTTTTGAGAATAGAGACCTAAGTTAGGGCATGAGTAGTTATTCATCCCTTGCGCAAAGCTGCCGTCTAACATTTTAGCGCTGCCATCTGATTGAATCTCAATAGGGATGGTCCACGCTCCAGGTGTATCTTGCACACCTCCAGGGGTAAATACACCTGAAAGTGCAACAAAGCCAAACGAGTATCCTTGCCCCTCTTTTTTGACGATCGGAACGACATTGAGGTCTCTGCGACGGAATTCGGCCACCGGAACGGGCTGGTTATAGGGTTGTACAAGGAGGTCTTTGCCGTTATCGAGAATTTGGCAAGGGCGTACCTGTTTTGAATAGCTGCCTTCGGAGGTCTGGTAATAGAATCCATCGAAATTTTGGCCGAAGATCAGCAAAAAGGGCTCATGTGTATTGACCTGCCACATTTCCCCTCCGGTCACCTGAAGAAGTGGATCAAAGGCAAATCTGAGACATTTTCGGGCACTTTTCCCATCTGGATTTTTTACCCATTTGATCAATTTTGGAACATCAATGGCTGTGAGCGCTGCCTTCGTTCCCATTATTTGAGTGGCGCTATTCATCCCATAGCCGCCCACCACATACAATGTTTTTTTATCTTGCGATTGGTAAAAGATTGAGTTGCAAACAGAGAGCAGATCGATTTGCTCCTCTGAAAGCTCTGCAGAGGGATCGAGAATGGATCTAGAATAAATAGCTTTTGTCTTAGGATTCACCACATAGATGACCTGATTTTGCATGGGAAGAGGAAATGAATTTTCAGTGGGATCCATGTTATCGACATCATGAAGCCCATTTGTTCTCCCAGTTAGTAATAACCATTCCCCTTTATAAGTTGCAAAAGCAAAGGAATGGAGGCCATTTGTCAAGGAGAAGTCGGCCTGTTCCAAGGTGATCTGAAAAGGGAGGGCATCCCCGGACAATGGTGTTGTCGTGCTTGTGGTCTGATTGGAACAGACAGGACAATCTGCATAAACCTGGCTGCAAAAAAGGATAGCCAAAAGTGCTTTTTTTATTACCAATTGTATTCAACTCCAAGAATCACGTTAAAGGTGTTGGCATGGCCCCAGACTTCTCCGCCTAGCTCAAGATAGCCGGTAAGGCAATCGCAAAAGCAAGAAGACGAGAGAGTAAGCGCATAGTCAAAACTGGCCCGATCTAACGTATTGCCACAAATCCGGTATGAATTGCCAAATTGCTTAAAGCGGCCCCGTGTCGAGTTATGATCACTTGTCCACATCTCATCCCATGCGAGATCGAGAGAAGCATTGAAGTAATCGCAAATATCACAATAAGTGATATGGACGCCCAGTCGAGTGCTGGCTTCTGTCCAATTGTGTTTTTCTAAGTTTAAGCCAAATCCATTTGCATCATTTTCCCGGATATGCCCTCGCCAATTGCGATCCACCTGCACGCCGAGGAAGGGTTGGATGAGGAGGTCGCAGGCGCACCAATCAAATCCGAACTCTCCATAGAAGGCAAACAAGTTGAGATGGGGGTTTCCGTGAGCTCGATAGCGCACATTTCCTGCATGGATTTTGCGGTTTACATGATCGGCGCTATATCCATAGACAAAATCGACTAGTCCATAGAAACAACACGGGCGATAGAGTCCATATAGGCTCGCATACCCAGAATTGCGATGCCCATCCCCATGTCTGTATTTCATGTGGTCATATTCATACGAACCTGCAAGTCCGACTGTAAAATCACAGCAGAATGTTTTCTGGATTCCCCCAGTGACTTGATAGCTGTCCATATGGAGTTTATGGGCCGTTTTTTTATGGAGATTGGTAAAGCCATATCCGCCTTCTAACCAAATGGTCCAGTCTGGACAGCAGCAATCGCATGAACTCACAATGGGTCTCAAAGGATCATATAACCGTCTAAGGAATCGGCGAGTCGTAACCTCTGTCGCCCAAACGCCATTTGTATATTGGAAACCTGATAGGCTCTCTAGCGCGCTTCGTGCCTGCCTTAAGGGCAAATTGGCGATCGCACTGATCAAAAGAGCTTGAGCAGCACTTAAGTTCGTCAAATTATCAAGATTTCTGGCGACACCATATTGGTTACAAGAAGATGCTGCATTAATCAGCGCTGAGTTAATGGTGAGAAACACATTGTTGAGGCCATAGGTTAGGATCGGGTTGATAAAGGCAAGAGAAGTTGCCCTGGCAAATGTCCCTGTAACCCCACCTTGAGCCGTGATAATGGTATAGGGTTGTTGCAGTCTAAATGCCCCATCAACCGTGCTGACGGCGACTGTGCCACCACTTATGTTTGCTGCGCCTAAAACATTGATGAGGTCGCTTTGCCCACTTCCATTTACTTCTACATTGTAAGTTCCCCCATTATTGGAATAACTGGTGACGTTCATTGTGCCGATGCTCTCTCCTGGGGCAATTGTTCCCGTATTTGTCACCGTTCCCCCGATCAATCCATTCCCTTTCAGAGTGCCAAGAGGAGCTACTAGAATGTCTTCGGCGAGCGATCCGCTCACAATCAAAGTCCCTTCTTGAACGGTCGTCAATCCAGAATAGGTATTAGCGCCTGAGAGTTTTTGTGTCCCCGGCCCTGTTTTTGTCAGGGTCGACATGGTCGCAGGGAAGTCTTGAATCACCCCTGCAAATTCTGTCTTAGTCACCGCATCGGTGTTGATGACGAGTAGCGGTTGCGATTGAGCCGTGCTCGTGCTATCTCCTTGAAGTCCTGCGATTGTAAAAGCGGGCAAATTCGCTCCAATATTCAGCGAACTATTGCCCAGGATGATTTCTGCATTGCCGCCTGCATTGTTGCCCTGAATATCGATTCCGAAAGACCCAACTGTTCCATCATTGACAGCTTGGATCGTCGCCTTGCCCGACGCAACGTCAAAACCCTGGCTAAACACGATTTGAGACGCGATGACACGACCAAAGTTAAAGGCACTAATGCTTGATTTGTCGTTGAGAGTGCAAGTGCCTACAAAAGCAATCTGCGAACCGTTGACATACCCCACTAAGTTGGTATTATCGCCCGCATTTGTTGATTGATTGCGCACAGTAATATTTAAACTCGTTCCTGCTGCGAAGGCCCCCTCTACAAGCATTTGAGCGCCCGACATGCCGATATTATTAGAGGTACCAGTAGCATCATGGTTTACACCGGTATTTGTGATGACAAAAGCGGCCTGGTTGCCTGCAGTGAAAGTGCCACCGAATTGCACCTGAGGCGCTCCCATCGTTCCTACATTATTATTCGAGTGGCCCAATCCGTTGTTTGTAGCTGTATTGGTGACAGTGAGGCCAAAGTTATCCCCTGCTTGAAAATTGCCCAGCGAATTGAATTGATGTCCAGAAAGAGCAGCAATGACATTTGCATCTGTGCTTCCTTGAGAAGTCCCTGTATTAGATACTGTAATCGTAGCCCGATTGCCAACTGCAGCTCCTCCACCCAAATGGATCTGTGATCCGGTCCCATCCCCCGTATTATTATTGATGAACCCTACAAAATTTCCACCCGCATTTGTGCTATCATCAAATCCTGTGTTTGTAATCTCGATCAGCAGATTGTCCCCTGCCTGAAACGGCTGCTGCACAAAGAGCTGCTTTCCGTAGCCCATGAGGCTGCCGGTCTGATTATGATTGGATGTGGAGGAAGAATTTGTCCCGCTGTTTGAAATAGTGATACTAGCGTTGTTGCCGACAGTAAGGCCATTATAAAAGCCCGCTTGCTGGCCAGTGCTGAGATCTCCTATAAAATTATTCCCAATTCCACTTCCCGCACTTGTCCCCGAATTGGTGATATTAAGATTAAAATTCTCTCCAGATTGGAAAGTACTAAAACAACCCAACTGATTGCCGCCAGCTGAACCAACATTCACAAAACTTGCAGTCGATTGCCCGCTAAAGTTTCCAGTATTGGCGACCGTCATTGTCGCATTGTTGCCTAAAGTACAAGGAGAGAAAAAGGAGGCCTGATTGGTCGAAATGGTTCCCACCGCATCATTTCCAAGTCCTTGCCCGCTATTTATCCCACTATTGGAGACGTTCAAGCTGAACTGATTGCCTGCATTAAAAGCGAACGTGCCAATGGCAGTGTTATCTCCAGCGGCAAACTGTCCGAGGTTCATGCCACCGACATTAGGACCTCCAGTGGTATTTGTCCCGCTATAGGTACCGCTATTGCTGACGCTAATGTTTGCTTGATTTCCAAGGGTGCCACTCTGCCCAAAATGGACTTGATTACCAGTAGTTCCAGAATTTGAGTTGATGACCGCGACTTGATGGCCTCCATGTCCGGTGCTTGTATCGGTACCGGTATTAGTGACTGTAAGGCTGAAACGATCGCCTGCCTGAAAAGTGTTTGCAACAAAGAGCTGCTCGTCATTGAGATATCCAATGAAATCTGGAAAAGATGTCGTCTGGGATGAGTTGATTCCAGTATTCGAAACACTCATCGTGCAATCGTTGCCAACGGTTGCAGCCCCCTGCAGAATCACCTGCGCTGCATTGATCTGGCCTATGTTATTAAGCCCCACACCTGCGCTACTATCATTACCTGTATTTTGCACAGAGCAACTAAAATTGTCCCCGGCAGCAAATGCCCCAAGGGAGATGAATTGACTGCCATTCACGATCGCGACACTATTGCCTTGGACGGTGTTAGAGCCGCTATACGTTCCACTATTGGAGACGGAAACTGTGACATTATTTCCTGCTGAAAAAGTTTGGTCAAATCTCACTTGACTAGACCCTGTATTAGCAGTTCCATTATTGCCTGTACTAATTGTGGTATTAATACCTGTATTGCTCGCCGTTATGATTCCCCCGGTATCGATAGAGAAGGGTCCCTGGGCGTAAAAATTCGTATTGATTGCTCCAATGCCGACACCTGGTTGATTACCGGTCAATGTCGCGCTATTGGAGCTGGTGATGTTCGCGCTGCCAGAGGTGCCTGTTGCCCCAGTAAATGAAATTAAATTTCCAGGGAACCCTGAATTATCTGTATTGGTGATCTGAATGACGGGATTTTTCTCAATTCCGGTGCCTGTAAAATTCAGCGTCTGGTTATTGAATTGAATATGGAAAACAGGCGCTTGAGTTGGAAACTGAAAAGACAAAACAGAAAAAGGACTGAAACTTTCGGTTGGATTAGTTGAGACGCCAGGTATTGAGCTGTCGAAAATCGCATCGTCAGTACTTACTGGGACATTATCCGGATTCCAATTATCTGAATCGTTCATATCATTTGCAGGACTTTCAGCAAACCAAATGATGGGGTCTGCAAAAGCAGCTGAGCTAAGAATAAAAAATACGCCTTTGAAAAAGAAATGATGTCTAGACAAAGTTCCCCCGATGTGAAATTTTGTCTATGCTATTGGAATTTTTAATTTAACACAATTATCGATGACGAGAGCGACCACCCATCCCAAGCACTCCTAAGAGCCCTCGAGTAGCTTCCCGAACAAAAGTTCTGCCAACCTGCCTTGCAAGCTTACTCTCTACAACCGTTTCGAGCGTCGACTTGGGCGCCTTGCCTCTTCTTGCTGGTTTACCTGTTTTTTGTTCCTGCTCCAATTTCTTGGCGTGGAATTCCTTGATTTTGGAAGTTAACATCTCATAGGCGCTATCAGAATCGACCGTTTGATTATATTTCTGAACCAGTTTTGATTGACTGACAATGTCTTTAATCTCGGAGGGCGAAAGGATCCCCAGCCTCGAGGTAGGAGCGCAAAGAAGGG
>JAGVJV010000113.1 GCA_020050965.1 Parachlamydiales bacterium | reverse complement strand
CTTGATGATGGGCAAGAACCAAAGCCGCAAAGTCGCCGCTTTCAAAGATCCTTTGAAAAAAAGCATACCTCTCTTCGCGCGCCTCATCTTCCTTGGCCACCTTGCCTTCGCTGCGCTCCATATAAAAGGGGATTCCCTGCTGATCTGCCCAGTTTTTGAATTCTTCAGCCTCTCTGCCGCTCGACACTCGCCATGCATGGTCGAAGTGGGCGATGTGAAAAGGGACTTTTATTCGGATCAAACAATGGGCGAGCGCTAAGGAGTCCTCCCCTCCCGAAAATCCGAGCAGGAGCGGTTTGGATCCCATTTGTTGTAAATTATTCTGAACGTCTTTTTCTAAATCCATTTGGGTATAATCAGCCCATATCATACAATTAGTGAATAAAATTAGAAAGTGAGAAACGATGCCTCTGTTGTGGCGATACTTACTACGCAACTACTTCAAAGTTTTCTTACTTTGTGTGACAGGATTCATTTCGGTCCTTTTGGTCACCCGTTTCCAAACTGTCGCCCGCTTTGCCGCAACCGGCGCCTCTAAGCTTTATATTCTCAAGTTTGTCCTGTATCAAATCCCCTTCATCCTTCCGCTTGCCATTCCCATCTCTTGTCTGATCGCCGCCTTTTTGCTGTTTCAAAAAATGAGCCGCTCGCGCGAGCTCACCGCCATCCGAATGGCCGGCCTTGGAATCCTGCCTATTACCTTTCCTCTGATTGTGTGTGGTGCCGTAGTGGCGCTGCTCAATTTCACAGTTGTTTCCGAAGTGACCCCTAAGTGCCGCGCTCTATCCAAGACCCTCGCCTACCAGATGACTGCCTCCAATCCTCTCTGTTTGCTGCAAAAAGATACGTTGATCAAGCTCAAAAATACCTACGTCGATATGCAGGTGCTAAAATCGGGCAAATATGCAGAAGATGTATTCTTCATCACACGGACAATTTCTAATCAGCGCATTGGGCTAATGCTGGCAAAAAAGCTCTCGCTGCAAAATGAGAGATTGATCGGCTCAGAAGTGACCTTCGTCTCAACCGTCGAACCGAAAGAGTCGGACTGTTTTGACCATTTGGTGATTGAGAATCAGGCGGAGATGCAGACTCAAGCAGAGGAACTATCAAAATATTTACACAGCAGCGGTTGGAGTTTTAGCTTTGAGAATCTCAATTTGCGCCGTTTGTTAGCAAAAAATGCTGTGGAACAAGGAGTTGATGCTCCTCTGGATATTCGGATCGTCGAAGAGATCTCCCGAAGACTCACTTTAGGGATTGCCGCCTTCAGTTTTACCCTTCTTGGGATCGCTTGCGGGATGGAGATTTCAAGGCAGCTAAAGCTCAAGGGGATCCTTTGGGCGTGCGGTTTTATGGTGCTCTTTCTTGTCTCCTTCATCATGGCCAAATCGATCCGGCATAACCCTATGCAGAGCTCGCTCCTCTATTTAGCTCCCCATCCACTGATCCTCCTTTTTTCTCTCTATTCGTTTAATAGAATCGCAAAGGGGGCTGAATAATGCTTAGCAAAATTTGGGAGCGGTATATCCTCCGCGAGTTTCTAAAGATCTTTGCCCTCTTTCTATTAGGATTCTATTTTCTCTATGCGGTCATCGATTATTCGACCCATATTTCTGAGTTTACGCAGAGCAAAAATCTCCCTATCTTCAAGATCTTTCAATACTATCTCTTCCAATTCGTCAAAAGGGCCGACATTCTCATCCCTCTCGCCCTTCTGCTGGGGACGATCAAAGTTCTCTGCCAGCTCAATATTCACCGGGAACTGGTCGCGTTTCAATCGGCCGGCTTAAGTAAGAAAAAATTGCTCCGCCCGATATTTCTCATGGGGACCATTTGCACATTAAGTTGTCTGGCAATCAATGAATTTGCCATTCCCTATTCGCTTAATTTCATCGATAAATTCTATGATTCCCACCTCAGCCGCTCTCAGAAAAAAAACAGATCAGAACCATTCCGTGTCCTTCATCTGCCCGACCACTCTAGACTCGTCTATCAATCGTACGACCGTGAGAAAGAGGCCTTCTTCGATGTGATTTGGATCCGCAGCTCGGATGATATTTGGAGAATGAAATATCTCAAAGCTGATCCGGACGATCTTCAAGGGCAATGGGTCGACCACTTGGTGCGCAATGAAACTACTCGCGCAGTTGAAAAAGTGGAGTCCTACCCCAACTATATCTTCACTGATTTGCAATGGTCGAAGGAGATCCCGCGCAAAGGTTTTATCCCCTATGAGAACCACTCGATCCACGATCTATTTCTTCTGCTGGGTCGCCCCCTTGCCTCTAGCTATGAAAAACAGGAAATTTTGACCCAGTTTCTCTTCAAATTGATCATGCCCAGCACCTGTTTTTTAGTTCTCCTTGCGGTCATCCCCCCCTGCATCTGCTATAGGCGGGACCTCTCCCCTTTCTTCACTTACGCTTTTGCCCTCTTTGGATTCATCGCTTTCATCGCCTTCATGGATGCAGCTGTGATTGTGAGCGAAAATGAAACCGCCTCTGCTTACATCGCGATCCTATCCCCCTTCATCTTGCTCTTTTCTCTCTTTGGCTGGAGGTTTGCACGCACCCGATGACAAGCTGGCGAATCAAACCCCTTCTAATATGGAATTGCTTAGGGCTAGCTCTTTTGGCCTCCCTTTTTATTTTTTCTGATACTTGGAATCTGATCGACACCCATTTTTTCCACTTCGTGAATCATCCTCTCAAGGACAATTCTTTCTTGCGCACCCTATGGGCACTTGCTAGTCATAGTCTTGCCGATTGGTTTGAAGATCTGTGTTTTTTGTGCTTCTATATCGCAGCGATTTTAAAAACCCCCAGAGGACTTCGACTACGCCGAGGAGCAGAGCTCTTTTTTTGCGTTCTCCTCACCGCTATAACCATCATTCTGATCAATCGCCTATTTTGCCGCGATTTCTTACATGTCAGGCGCGCAAGCCCAAGCCTCGTCATCGATCAGATGGTCAATATCACCCAATATATCTCGTGGATTGAGTTCAAAGTCCATTCAAGCAAGAGCCTACCTGGCGACCATGCCACCACTGCCCTAATGCTTTCTATTACCTATGCTTATTTAGTGAGGGGCAGGTTGGCCTTGTTGGCGCTCGTCTATGGAGCCTTTCTGTGCCTCCCACGCCTCGCTGTTGGGGCACACTGGCTATCTGACATCGTTGTAGGAAGTGGATGCATCGTCATGATTTCGATCAGTTGGGCATTTTTCACTCCATTTGCAGACAAAGTCATATCTGCAATTGAGCGGAGACTGAAAAAAATTTGGAAAGTAAAAGTCGCCGCAGGTTAAACTGATGTCACTATGCTAAAAAAACCACTACCCATCTATCAGAAGATCCACGAGCTATCAACAAAAGCTGCCCTCTTCAGCGGAATCTCTATGCTCCTCGAATGGGATCAAGAGACCTTCATGCCAAAAGGGGCGATCGAAATCCGTTCTAAACAAGTCGAGCTAATCGCCAGTCTTGGGCACAAGGAAAAGACCAGCAAGGAATTTGCACAGGCCCTTTCCCAGCTTATTGATTTAGAAACTGGGGCCCTCAAGAGCGATGAACTGACCGAAAGGCAAGCAGCTGCCCTGCGTGAATGGCGCCGCGATTACAACAATGCGGTCAAGCTCCCCTCATCCTTTGTCGAAGAATTTGCAAATGCCACATCGGCCGCAACCCATGCTTGGGCCGAGGCCAAATCTAAAAATCAGTTTAAGTCTTTCCAGCCCCATTTGGAAAAAATCGTAGCTCTCTGCCGCAAAAAGGCCGACTTTTTGGGCTACAAAGATCACCCATATGATGCCTTGCTGGATAGCTTTGAGCCAACCATGACTACCAAGGTGGCGACCGTCCTGCTCGAACGTCTCAAAATCCCCCTGACCGATTTGCTGAAAAAAATTTGCACCAAACCAGCGCCCGATACTGCATTCCTCCATCGAGACTACCCTCACGACAAGCAGTTTGATTTAGGAAAAAAAGTACTCTCAGCAATGGGATTCGAAAAGAAGTACAGCCGGCTCGACGAATCAGCCCATCCGATGTGCATCCCGCTCCAGCCCTTTGATACGAGGATGACCACCCGCATCTCCTTGAATCATCCGCTAATGAATCTCCTCTCTTGCGTCCACGAAGGTGGCCATGGTCTCTACCACTCAAACTTGCCCGCAGATTGTTACGGCTCACCTCTTGGCGAAGCTGCTTCACTGGGAATCGACGAGAGCCAGTCGCGCACCTGGGAGACCATCATCGGCCGCTCACTCCCCTTCTGGCAACATTTTTTCCCTATTCTGCAAGAGACCTTCCCTGAGCATTTAGGAGCTGTGCGCCTTGAGGATTTCTACAAAGCCGTCAATATTGTCAAACCGACGATGATCCGCACAGAAAGCGACGAAGTGACCTATAATTTGCACATCATGCTCCGCTTTGAAATGGAAAAAGGGCTAATAGAGGGCAAAATCCCGGTTGAGAAAGTCCCAGAAGAGTGGAATCAAAGAATGCGAGATTATCTAGGAATCACGCCAAAAGCCGATTCAGAAGGGTGCTTGCAAGATATCCACTGGTCTTTGGGAGCGCTTGGCTACTTCCCCACATATACCCTCGGCAACCTCTATGCGGCCCAATTCTTTGAAGTATTTACAGCCAAACATCCAAATTGGCAGCAGCAGATTGCTAAAGGCGAATTAACAGTTCTTAGCAAATGGCAAAAAGAGAATATTCACCGCTATGGAAGAGAGTATCTCCCTGAGGATCTTTGCGAGAAAATCACCGGCAAGCCCCTCTCAGAAAAACCTTTCATTAGCTATCTCGAGAAGAAATATACCCCTCTCTATCACCTAGGTACCATGTTAACGTAGTTTTTGCTCTTTCGGCTGCGTGAAAGCCCCGGGGTTGCGATGCCGGGGAGGGGGGTTGTATTGGCG
>JAGVJV010000222.1 GCA_020050965.1 Parachlamydiales bacterium | reverse complement strand
CTTTCGATCGCCATTTTGATTTATTTAAAGCTATCGAGCGCTTACCATCCTTGAATAATCCCTAATTTTTTATGAAACCTGAAAATTTGAAATCTCCTTTTACCTGGTCAGAACGCCATATCGTGATTGAAGATCGCGTGTGGTATGTTCCTGATCAATATGACGATTTTGCAAGCTTTTCTTTTCCCGGCTGGCACCATCCGCATACTTTCGATCAAGATAAACCCATTTGTCTTGAGTATTGCAGCGGGAATGGGGCTTGGATTGCTGCCAAAGCCCATGCTCATCCTCAATACAATTGGGTGGCAGTCGAACGTAAATTTGAACGTGTGCGCAAAATTTGGTCTAAAATCAAAAATCACCAACTCGATAATTTACTTGCTGTCTGTGGAGAAGGCTTACGCATCACCCACCATTATATCCCCCCCAATAGCATCCACGCTGTCTACATCAATTTCCCTGATCCGTGGCCGAAAACACGTCATGCGAAACATCGCTTGGTCCAAGTGCCTTTTATTGAAGAAATTTGCCGTATCCTGGAACCCGATGGCGTGCTCACCTTAGTGACAGATGATGAAGCCTATTCACAGATCATGATCCATGTGATGCATCAGGTCCCCGGTTTCCACTCCCTCTTTGGTCCTCCCTATTATGTGGAAGACTATCCCCATTATGGAACCTCTTACTTTGAAGATCTGTGGCGCCAACAAGGCAAAGCCATCCGTTATCATGCGTTTCGTAAAATCAAATCTGGAGCTTGAGGAAGAATGGAAGAATCAATCGAAGAATGCCTCGAAGAAGGCTATCTAGCGGCGACCGATCCACGTTATGCGCAACCTCGTGTGTTTGAAGGTCGCGGCCCAGCGCCCACAGGCTTTGATGCAGTGACGATTTATTTAGACGGAGGCACACAAGCCGATTTAGATTGGAAAAAAGCGCGTCAACAAGCTCAAGAAGCCATTGAAAAAGGGTATGCATTGATGTGGGATATCCAACTCGGACTTTTTAAACAATTGGCTCATCCTCTCATCAATCAAACTCAGTTTCTTTCTCTCACTCTCTCTTTAGAACATTTCCGCGATTCATTATGGCAAGAATTTAAGTCCCACACGATTGGCCTCTCGCTTTTTCGTGGATCAGCAGACTTTAGTCAAGGATTCCTGTGGGATAATCATCAAGAACATAATTTAAAAGAATGGTTGCAAGAGAGCGGAAAAACACCTCTCAGCACACTAGATTTAAATCAAATTCTTCAACATCTTGATGGTCAGCAACTTGTACGTGTCTTTTGTCGTGATGTAGCGATTGAATACTGCACACTTTTAGCTTCACGTCTACCTGACACCTTGCCTCTTTATCTTTATCTGGATGCCACTGCTTTCTCCTCGTCGCCTTTGAGTCAATTGCAACTTTTAAATCCTGAGCGCTTTGAGCGCTTTCAGTTGGCTCTTCAGGGACAGATAGTGCCTTTCCATGCATGGGGGTGGCAAGTTCCCACTGGGCATGGCTATAGTGGGAGTCATCTTGTGTCTCTTCCTCCCTTACAGATGGCGACGATTGGGGTGTGTGTGCCGCCCTTGTCTCTTTATTCTTCGCAGCATTATCGAGGGTTAGAAGAAGGGGTGTGTGCATTGCAGGAACGTCAGTTGCCTTTTAAACTCATCGCTGAACATCAACTGACATCGCAGTGGGATGGGTTAGATTTTCTTTTCTATACACCAGCTGGACTCAGCGTGCAAGGAAAGCGCAAGTTGCAAGGATTTTGTGCAGCGGGAGGAACGGCTGTTTCGACGACGAATCATTTAGTGGGATTGCCTTGTGAAGTGACTCTGCATGATTGGCTGGCCTCTTCCTAGTTTTTAATTGCGAAAAATCAGCTAAATGGTAATGGTAGCAATTAACACGAAGAATCCAGGAGGTGTTATGACAAATATAAAAGAAGAGGTGCGTTCTCACTCTCTCTTTAGGGCTTATCCCGCAACCAAGAAATTAGAAGAACTAGCGCGTCATCCGATCGATCTCTCGCTTCCTGATCAATTAACCCCCGAGCGTTTAGCCACTTATTATGCAGAGTCTTGCGGATATCGCTTGCTGTATGGCACCGAAAAAGTCACGGAGGAGGTCATCCAGGCATTGAACCAACTCGCACAAGAAGCTCACGCGTTGGAGAAGATGCGTCGCATGCAGGACGGGGAAGTCATGAATTATATTGAAAACTACCCTTGCGAAAATCGTCCGGTTCTCCACACTGCGACACGCGATTTCTTTGGTCAATCGCGCCGTGCCCCACAAGCGCAAGAAGCTGGCAAATTGGCACGGTTAGAAGCGGAAAAGCTCAAGAGTTTTCTAGCGAAAGTAGAGCTTGAAAAAAATTTTGACGAGATTATCATGGTGGGAATCGGAGGATCAGATTTAGGTCCACGTGCTCACTATCATGCGCTCGAATATTTATTGAAGCCGGGACGTAAAATTCATTTTATTTCAAATGTCGATCCCGATGATGCAGCTGCTGTGTTGAAGAAAGTGAATCTTAAGCGTACGCTGGTGGTGGCGATCTCTAAATCGGGCACCACGCTTGAGACTGCCACCAATGAAGAACTTGTGCGTGCAAAGTTTAAAGCAGCAGGACTTTCTCCTCGTGAACACTTCATTTCTGTCACCATGCCAGGCACCCCGATGGATAACCGAGACAATTATCTCGAAACATTTCACATGTGGGATTGGATAGGAGGACGCTATTCGACCACCTCGATGGTGGGCGGTGTCATGTTGGCGTTTGCCTTCGGATTTGATGTCTATTGGGAGCTCTTAAGAGGGGCTCACGACATGGATCAAGCGGCTCTCGAGACCGATCTGAAGAAAAATCTCTCTTTATTATCTGCCTTGATCGGCATTTGGAATCACAATTTTCTTGGCTATCCCACGCTTGCCATTATTCCTTATGCGCAAGCGTTGCACCGTTTTCCAGCCCATTTACAACAAGTGGATATGGAATCCAATGGGAAGTCCCTTACACAACAAGCTCAATTGGTAGACTTTCAGACAGGCCCGGTCTTATGGGGTGAGCCAGGAACGAATGGACAACACTCTTTTTTTCAACTGATTCATCAAGGGACAGCAGGGGTGCCTGTCTTAATGATCGGATTTAAAAAGAGTCAATATGGAGAAGATTTAGAATGGGAGGGAACAACTTCCCAAGAAAAATTACTGGCGAATCTGTTCGCTCAGAGCTTAGCCTTAGCAACAGGCCAACATCCTGATAATCCAAATCAATATTTTTCGGGTAATCGTCCGACGGAGATTTTATTAGGGGAAAAGTTAACTCCTTATTCCTTAGGGGTTTTGCTCTCTTTTTATGAAAATCGCGTGGCTTTTCAAGGATTTATTTGGGGCATTAATTCATTTGATCAAGAGGGTGTTCAATTGGGTAAGAAGCTGGCGAATAAAATTATTGAACGCCTGGTTGCGCAGCATCATCCCACGGAGGAGAAAAGTTCTTATCCGTTGGGCGATGCGTACTTGAAACATTTAGAGAGTCTTTGTTAAAATAAGAATGATTTTCATTAACGCGTGGATAAGATGAATTCTTTATTTCAACTGGATATTCCCAAACGTAGCACACATTGCGGCCATCAAGGAGAGCGTTTGCTTCCTGGCATGGACATTTATTCTTTGCTCTTAGAAGGAGAACAGGACTTCAAGAGACGGGATTTTTGTGCGACCTGTTGGACGCAAATCGAGAAAGAGCCGGACTCTCATCGTGGGTATTGGAAATCTAAAATTGAGCCTAAAAAACCTGCGACGGAAATCTCGCGTCCTGCACGCGCTTTAGCTCTTCTACAAGAGCTATTAAATACAGCAGATCCTGATGAGGCAGAAATCTTTGTGTTAAGTTTATTCCTGGCACGTGCACGTCAGCTGGCTTTACGCCAAGAAGTGCAACGAGAGGGGAGTCTTTACTATCTTTATGAAATTGTCGGACAGGAACAATTTTTGACGATTAAAGCTCACGATTTGTCTGATCTTCAGATTGAAGTCCTTCAAAAATCTCTCGCTTCTAAATTGAAACATGCAACGTGATATAGAAGATTTTGCTACTTATCTCTTAGCAGAAAAAGGGCTTTCTCTGCATACTTTGGAAGCTTACCGTCGAGATATCCAGAGTTTTCTCGCTTTTTTGCAGCCCTGCCTGCTCAAGCGCTGGATAGAAGTGCAACAACAACATATCATTGACTTTCTGGCAGAAAAGAAAAAGGACGCTTATGCGCCGGCCTCTATTTCCCGCACGTTAATTGCCCTTAAGGTGTTTTTTCGCTTTTTAAAGCGAGAAGGAATTGTCACACAAAATGTCTCCCTTTTGTTAGATACGCCTAAAATTTGGCAATTGATTCCCGATGTCTTATCTCCTGAAGAAATAGAGAAGTTGTTTAAAGCCCCCGATCCCAGCACTCAAAAAGGAGCACGTGATCGTGCCATCTTAGAGGTCTTGTATGCGAGTGGATTGCGCGTCTCAGAACTTTGTCAGCTTAAAATTGGAGATGTTGACGACATTTATGTCAGAGTGAAGGGAAAAGGGGGCAAAGAAAGAATTGTCCCCATTGGGTCTCAAGCGATTAAGGCTGTTGATCATTATTTAGCGTTCCGTGATGGAGCAGCTGTTGAGCGGCAGGATGCGTTGTTTGTGGGAAGGGGCAAT
>JAGVJV010000204.1 GCA_020050965.1 Parachlamydiales bacterium | reverse complement strand
CGCTTCCTGAGGAGAGAGAGGCTGATCCAGTCAGAGGAGACCCTCTACTTAGATACCCCCAAAATGTGGCAGCTGATCCCCGAAGTGCTCACCGAGGAAGAGGTGCAGCTGCTTCTTAACGCACCCAAAAGCGATGATCCCATCGGCGCACGCGACCGAGCGATCCTCGAAGTGCTTTATGCCTCAGGACTACGGGTCTCTGAGCTTTGCGGACTGAATATTTCCGATGTGGATGATGCCTTTGTCAAAGTAAAAGGCAAAGGTGGAAAGGAGAGGCTCGTCCCGATTGCGGCGTCAGCTGTGGCCCACGTTGATCATTATTTACTCCACTACAGAGGGGGATCGGGTCAGAAAAATGAAGCTCTCTTCGTCTCGAAAAAAGGGGTGCGGCTCGATCGCATTACAGTTTGGGAGCGGGTGAAATTCTATGCCAAACAGGTAGACCTGACCAAATCGATCTCGCCCCATACCTTCCGCCACTCTTTTGCCACTCATCTTTTGGAGAATGGGGCCGACTTGCGGGTGATCCAGGAGATGCTCGGCCACGCCAGCATCGCCACAACCGACCGGTATACCCACGTCAGCCAAAAGCACTTAAGCGAGGCTTTCTTTAAGTTCCACCCTAGGCCTTAATAAATTCTTGAAGATAGCTACTCCAATCGATCATTCGACCTGGGAAACCTAATTCTTCTTCTGCGGAAGGATAGATTTATATCTTCTTCAAAATGAGTAGGTTGATGACGCCTGGGGAAGTTTTGCCCTTTGTCTCTCTTTCATCTCTTGGTCGACGGGGCAATTGCGGTATAACAATCTTTTTTGTTAATCTCTACCCGCGCCAGAATAGATAGCGGTATAATTCCATGGATATCAATGATAATCAAGAAAGCAAAGCGGTTCTTGCTTTAGAAGATGGCACTGTATTTTATGGAAGAACAAGCGGCAGTAAGAGGACGGTTTGCGGAGAGATCATTTTTAACACTTCCATGACAGGATATCAGGAAATTTGCACGGATCCTTCTTATGCAGACCAAATTGTTCTCTTTACCACTAGCCATATTGGAAATGTGGGGGTGAATGGAGAAGATGATGAATCCAGCCAACCATGGATAAAAGGGATTATTACTCGTGAAATGTCAAGAACGAGCAGCAATTGGAGAAGCGAGAAAAGTTTTACGAGCTTCTTGAATGATCATCAAGTAACTTGGATAGAGGGGATTGATACCCGAAAATTGACAAGGCATTTAAGAAATCATGGGACAAAAAATGGCTGCATTATGGTCGGGGAGTGCGATATCGATTTAGCTATTGAGCTTGCTAGAAGTTATATCCCACACTCTGCCGAAAATTTTGCAATTCCATCTTCCGTTTATAAAAAAGATGCCCCGAGAATCGTTGTCTATGACTTTGGGGTGAAGTCATCTATATTAAGAATGCTAACATGCCTGGGTTGCGAGGTTATCGTTGTCCCAAGTCATGCGTCAGCAGCCCAACTGCTGGCTTATATTCCCGATGGAATTATCCTATCAAATGGACCGGGAGACCCTTCTGCGTTTGGAGAAAGGATTAAAGAAATACGAGAGTTGATCTTCAGCAAAGTGCCCGTCCTGGGAATCTGTTTGGGATGTCAGCTGATCGCTATTGCCGCAGGAGGAAGTACAAAGAAAATGAAATTTGGGCATCATGGCGCAAATCACCCTGTGTACGATATCGAAAAGAAAAAAGCTTACATCACTAGCCAAAATCATAATTTTGTGGTTGATGAAGCCTCTCTTCCCATTGAGTTTGAGGTTACACATGTCTCTGTTTTTGATGGTTCGGTGCAAGGAATAAGATCAAAAAACTATCCAGTAATGGGATTTCAAGGTCATCCCGAAGGATCCCCAGGCCCGCAAGATATGGGGGAGGTATTTGAAGTGTTTTTAAAAAATATTGACCTAAAAAAATGCCATTAGATCGTTCAATTAAAAGGGTTCTAGTCATTGGCGCAGGGCCGATTGTGATCGGGCAAGGCTGTGAGTTTGACTACTCAGGAACACAGGCGTGCAAAGCTTTAAGAGAGGAGGGGTGTAAAGTTATCCTTCTCAATTCGAATCCTGCCACTGTCATGACAGATAGTCATATTGCCGATGTGGTTTATATAGAGCCTATCGTCTCTGAAATTGTCGAAAAAATCCTATGTCGAGAACGGCCGGACTCTCTTTTGGCGACGATGGGGGGGCAAACTGCTTTAAATTGCGCTTTAGAAATGGCCAGGCTCGGGATGTTGAAAAAATATGGACTCAATCTCCTAGGACTTAGCTTAGACACTATTGAGAAAGCTGAGAACAGAGAGTTGTTTAAAGAAGAGATGTTGAAAATAGGGATTGATGTGCCAAAGTCTTTCTCTATAGATCAAAAGGAGCTTCCCTTTCCCGTTATAGTCCGTTGCTCTTACACTTTGGGCGGGCAAGGGGGAGGCATCGCCCGCTGCATGGGAGAACTGGAGCAAATCTATGAGGAGGCTTGCCAATTTTCTGAAAAAGTTCTGATCGAAGAATCTGTGATCGGATGGAAAGAATATGAGCTCGAAGTGATGCGGGATCGGAAGGGCAATTGCCTTGTCGTCTGTGGAATAGAAAATGTGGATCCGATGGGAGTGCATACGGGGGATTCAATCACTGTAAGCCCGATACAAACACTCTCCGATAAAGAGTATCAGCTGATGAGAAAAATGGCTTTTCAAGTCATGGAAGCCATAGACCTGGTCTCCGGGGGCTGCAATGTCCAATTTGCTGTCAATCCTAAAACGGGGAGGATGCTTTGTATTGAGGTGAACCCGAGAGTTTCTAGATCTTCTGCGCTCGCCTCAAAAGCAACAGGATATCCTATTGCGAAAATAGCAGCTAAACTCGCCCTCGGATACCATTTAGATGAATTATACCCCGCGTCGTCAAAAATTGTGG
>JAGVJV010000083.1 GCA_020050965.1 Parachlamydiales bacterium | reverse complement strand
TCAGTCCAAACTCCTTTTTGATCTTAGCCCGATCGATCTTTAAATGGAGGTTCTTCAATTCTTTGGAAGAGAGGTTCTTCACATCATCATAAAAATGGGGCACAGCGACCTTTCCCTCATCATCCCATAAAGATGCAAGAGCAGTAGCAAGCGCGCGATTGGGATTGTAAGCGATGCCGCCAAATGACCCTGAATGCATATCGCCCTTCGCCCCGCGGCAAGTCACTTCACCTGTAATGATTCCCCTGGTTCCCAAAGTAATGGCCGCAATACCAGGCCCAGGCAAACCTGCATCGACAACAAGCAGGTAATCGCTCTTAAGCTCCGCCTTCTTAGACTTAAAAACTTCTCTCGTTCCGCGACTGCCCGACTCCTCTTCCCCTTCGATAAAGAGCTTTAAATTGAACTGCAAATTTTCAGCCATCTCTAGGAGTGCGCGGATCGCTGTAATCGTGTAGAAACATTGCCCCTTGTTATCTTGGGCCCCTCTAGCATAGACCTTGCCATTTTCCACAGTAGGTGTAAAAGGATCACTCTTCCAAAGACCAATTGGATCAACAGGTTGCACGTCGTAATGTTGATAGACAAGCAATGTGGGGCGATCTTTTCCCGCTTTGCAATGGCTCGCAAAAATGACAGGCTTACCCGATGTAGGCCAGCCTTGTGCATCAAGACCAATTTTTTTCAGATAGTCGATCAGCCAATTCGCACACTCTTTGGTGTCTTTGTCGAAAGCAGGATCAGTTGCAATACTTTTAAAAGACAGAAATTTAAAATAGTCACCGAGGATATCGTCTCGATGACTTTCGAACCACTTTTTTAAGTCAGGAATTTCTAAATTCATAACCGCGATTGTATCGCAGCCCTTCTAATTTCCGATAGAGGAAACTTTGGAAACTGTGCTGTTATTGTCTAGGATAGATTGCGCATTCTCAAGAAGAAAGGAAGCGAGCAGATGATCCCCTTCACAGGTCATTTCCACGTGCATTTTTCCATCTTCGTTAGGCTCGTTACAGGAAATGAAAATTGTACAAGCACTTTTTTTTGAGCGTCGGCGCATTTTTGACATCAGGGGTTAAGTTATTTACTTGTCTTGATAAATCTCATATGCATCATTTATATGCAAATAAAAACAATTTTGATATAGTTTTTAACATACCCAGGAGGTCTCCAGTGGCATTCGTGAAGCGGATTTTTCTTTTCTTAGTCATTAACTTTCTAGTCATTACGATGATATCAATCGTGATGAGTATTTTCAATATTCAACCGTACCTTGAGCAATCGGGCATTGACTACAAAGGGCTTCTCATTTTCTGTCTTATTTGGGGTATGGGCGGCGCTTTCATTTCGCTAGCGCTCTCACGAGTGACAGCTAAGTGGATGATGGGAGTGAAATTGATCGATCCAAAAACACGCGACCCTTACGAAAAAGAGGTTCTCAATACTGTGTACGGCCTTGCAGAAAAAGCCCGCCTGCCAGTGATGCCTCAAGTGGGCATCTACAACTCTCCTGAAATCAACGCATTTGCGACAGGTCCAACACAAAGACGGGCCCTGGTTGCTGTTTCTTCTGGCCTGCTAAACAAAATGGACCAAGATCAAGTGCAAGGAGTGCTTGGGCATGAGATCACACACATTTCCAATGGGGACATGGTGACGATGGCGCTGCTGCAGGGCATTATCAACGCCTTTGTGATGTTCCTTGCGCGCATTTTAGCTTTTATCCTCTCTGGATTTGGGAAGGGCGATCAGAAACAAGGTTCGCAAGCGATGTTCTTCATTTTCACCATGGTTTTTCAGATTGTGTTCATGATCCTAGGCTCCATTGTCCTCGCTTGGTACTCCCGTAGACGCGAATACCGAGCCGATGCAGGCGGTGCGCATTTAGCTGGCAAAAACAAGATGATCCACGCTTTAGAGGGGCTCAAAGCAACCCTGAATGTGCACGACCCTGTGCATGAAAAAGAGTCTCTCCAGGCCTTTAAAATATCTAATTATGGCAGACGCGGCTTTGCGATGCTATTTGCCAGCCATCCTCCAATTGAAGATCGAATTGCAGCATTGAAAAATTCACGAGATTAAAAAAATGAATTAACAGGATCCTGCCAGCGAAGCGGATCCTGTTATTAAATTTTTATTTTAAACGGTGCTCATGTTGACGGGGGACATTTCTAAATCGACCAGCTTGCCGTTTTCGATTGCATAGACCTCGGCAGGTTGGATCAAGTCGCATAGATTTTTCAAGCTGGAGCACTCGATCACGATGAAATCGACATCAGAGAGCGAGGAGAGCAGGGAGATAAATTCTTTATCGGGTTCTCGATCGCGCACGTAAACCACCAGTTTGGTTTCGGGGTCTTTGGCCGCAAGCTTGCGCAGGCTTTTGAAAATGGCGGTCGACATGCCCTGATTGCTCTCGAGGCTTAGGACGCTGCATTTTTTTCCTTTCAGCGATTGCTGCAATGCAAAGAAGTGCTCGCCATCGAAGATTTTATTCTCTTCGTCGAATTCCATCAGCCGCTCGGCCATGTCGGAGAGAGAAACTTGGGCGCAGCCGATTCGCTCGATCACCATTCCGGCTGCGATATTGGCCAATTGTGCGGCATATTTGATGTCGAGACCATTGGCAAGGGCTACGCTGAGCATCGAAAGGACAGTATCACCTGCACCGGTCACATCTTTGACCTCTTTGGAGCGGACGGGGAAATCGAGCCGCTCGCCGGAGCGTTTAAAGAGCGAAATCCCTGCTTGCGAACGGGTGATCATCAACTGCTCGACCCCGCAGGTTTTTAAAACGGTCGCGGCCACTTCGTCCAGTGAGATGTCGAGAGGAAGTCGGGCAGCGGCGTAGGCTTCTGCATGGTTGGGTTTGAGAATAGTGGCCCCTCGGTATTTGGTAAAATCAACGCCCTTGGGATCGACGATCACCGGAACATGGTGGGCTTTGGCCATTTCGATGATGACGCCAAGGAGAGTGTTGGAGAGAAATGACTTTCCATAATCGGAAATCGCCACAATCTGGCAATCCTCCATCAGGTCGGGGAGTTTTTGGATCAGCTCTTGCTCTAGCTCTTCAGGAAGCGGAGTAATGCTCTCAAAATCAACTCGCAGCAGTTGTTGGGAATCGGCGATGAAGCGATTTTTGACCGGGGTTTTGTAACGCTTTTGGAAGAGAAGGCCTCGAACATCAACCCCTTGGCTCTCGAGGGATGAGCGGATCTCTTCGCCCGCGTAATCGCGCCCTACTCGGCCTGCGACAACTACTTTTGCCCCGAGCGCACACAAGTTAAGGACGACGTTCCCAGCTCCTCCGGGACGGCTCTCTTCGCTATGCGCATGGAGAACTGAGACGGGAGCTTCGGGAGAAATTCGGAAGATCTTACCTGTCGTATAGGCATCCAACATGAAGTCCCCAATGACGAGAACTTTGACGGGGCCAAGACGGCTGAGCATTCCGATTAATTTTACCATTGCTTATCCTTGAGAAGATATCCTTGCACGTAGTCTTTGACGGCATCTTCGATACTAAAGGCTGGTGCATGATGCTTTTTCAAATAGCGAGTCATATCAGCGCAGGTGTAATTCTGGTACTGTTTTTTTAGCTGCTGCGGCATCTCGATATACTGAATATTCTTTTCTCTCCCCGCCGCTTCAAATAAAGCGCTAGCGAGCTGGTTCCAGGTCGTGGGAGCTCCTCTGCCGATGTTAAAAATTCCATTATTATTATTGAATAAAAATCGACAGGTCATGTCAGCCACATCTTTCACGTAAATGAAATCGCGGCATTGATCTCCATCGCCAAACCGATCAGGTTCTGACGATTTAAATAGATGGACAACCCCCTCTTGCGTCACTTTGGGGAGCATTTTGTAGACCATCGAAGCCATGTGCCCCTTATGGTTTTCATTAGGCCCAAAGACGTTGAAGTACTTTAAGCCGACGATCTGATCTAGGATCCCCTGCTGCTTGGCCCAGAGGTCAAAGAGGTGCTTCGAGAAACCGTAGAGATTTAAAGGGCGCAGCTCTTCTAGAAGGTCGATATCATCGGAAAATCCGTTGCTTCCATCCCCATAAGTGGCGGCAGAAGAGGCATAGATGAAGCGAATTTCGTGCTTGAGGGCAATTTGGGTGAGCCTTTGGGTATAACGGAAGTTATTTTCCATCAAGTAATCGCCATCGGTCTCCAACGTATCGGAGCATGCACCCAAGTGGATAATTGCGGCTACCTCCCCGGCTCTTTGATCTAACCAGGAAAATAGGGCATGTTTTGAAATAAAATCGTAAAAGCGTTTGCCGAGAAGGTTTTTCCACTTCTCTGTTTTTTCGATGTCGTCCACGAGGAGCAGACGGTGATATCCTAGGTCATTTAGATGTCGGACAACCGCTGAGCCGATAAAGCCAGCAGCACCTGTGACTATGATGATTCGATCGTGCAAGTGTCAACTCCATTAGAGTTTGAACGGTCAGTATAATTTAATGGGGAAATTTATACCAGCCCTTTACCAATAAGAAGCCCCGTGAACGTTTGCGTTTTCCGACTTGTTCTTTTAACTTCGTCATTCGGAGAACGCAAACGCAAATGTTCACGGGGCTTCTTTGAGCTTTTTTAAAACTACCCTTCGGTGACTTCAGGGATGATTTCGAGGACGATTATTGATGGTACCCCTTCTTTCAACCTTAGATCGATCTTATGGGTCCCTTTCTCTTTAATCCCTCGCTGGATCAGGATATTTTTCTTATCGAGATCAACGCCGAGCTGATCTTTAAACAGGATCACCACATCGTGCGCTGTCACTGAGCCGTACATATGCCCTTCAGCATCGAATTTCATCGTTGTTTTAAGGGTTTGGCCTTCAAGACGTTTAGCAAGCTCGAGCGCCTCAGCTTTATCGGTGATAGCTCTCTTCGCACGCTCTTCTTTCAGACGCTCTTGCAGCCGGACTAGGTGTTTTTTCGCGACAACAGCTTTCTGCTGAGGAAGGAGGAAGTTACGAGCAAAACCAGGTTTAACAGAGACAATATCCCCGCTTCGCCCTACGCCGTCAATATCTTCTAATAGCAATAGTTGATTCTTCATTTTTTACTCCTAATCTGATGCTACAAAAGGCAAGAGAGCCATGTAGCGGGCCCGTTTAATCGCATTTGTGAGCATTCTTTGGTGACGGAGAGAAATCCCGCTAATACGGCGAGGAATGATCTTCCCATGCTCTGTGATGAACTGATTTAATGTATCGATATCTTTGTAATCGATATAGTTGATCCCTGCTTCAGTGAAGGGGCAAGACTTCGAGCGCTTACCAAACATGGGATCCTTAGAAACACTTCTTCTTGTAGTTGTCATTGACATGATTGACTCTCCTATTCTGCTTGTTCCAGCACTTTAAATTCAATTTTTTCTGGCACTGTTTCAGCACGCAAGGTCATGAAGCGGATGAGGTCTTCATTTAGCTGATACTCTCTCCACAGTTCTGGCATGCTGGATGATCCAACGGTAAAGTAGAGGACATAATAAAATCCCTCTTTGCGACCACCGATTTCATAAGCTAGTTTTTTGCGACCTTGTTCAAATACTTTGTGCATTTCACCTGCGTGCTGCTCGATCGAGGAAGTGATCTTCTCGACGGCTTTCTTGCGAGCATCTTCGCTGAGCGTCGCACTTAATATGTACATCCCTTCATAGAGATGTTTGCTTGATTTAGGCATTAATCTTCTCCTATCTAATTAACTTTTTGCATCGCAGGCTCTGCCCCGTCTGCAATCCAAAGTTCGAGCGCTGTGATCGCCCTATCTACAATCTCGGGCAGAGCACTTTGCTCTTTTTCTGTAAACTTTCCTAGGACGTGTCCAGCGAGCTCGCCTTCGCCACGTCCTCCTACTCCCACCTTCAGGCGGGCAAATCTTTCAGTCCCTAAATGGGCCTCTATACTCTTTAGCCCCTTATGGCCTCCGCTGCTCCCTTTGACCCGGATGCGGAGGGTTCCAAAAGGAAGGTCCACATCATCGGCCACCACCATCAGATGATCATGGGGAATCTTGTAGTAGTCGATCCCCTTTCTCACAGATGCCCCACTTTCGTTCATGTAGGTGAGCGGCATGAGAAGGTGCGCCTTCTTCTCCACAATTTTCCCTTCGCCGCTACTACCTTTTAGTCGGATTAAAGCGGGCCGAATGGGAATGTTGTACTTTTCAGCCAGGGCTTTGACGACCTTAAAGCCAATATTGTGGCGGGTATCGTCATATATCTTACCTGGATTTCCAAGCCCTACGATGAGATAGCGCTCTTCTTCCATTTACCCTTTGCGCGGTTTCACAATCGCCACAACCACTTCATCAGCAGTTGATATCAACTCTACCCCTTTAGGTTTCTTAATCGAAGAGAGGCGAAGCGCTTGTCCAATCGTCAGTTCCCGGATGTCAACTTTAAAATTGGCAGGAATATCTTGAGGCAGGCACTTTACACGTACAGCTCGGATGACCTGACGTGACACTCCCCCTAATTTAATCCCGGCACAGTCTTCTGCTCCAACACATTCGATTGGAACGTTGACATTGACATGGGTATCCTTCTTCAGCTCTTCAAAATCGAGGTGGATCACTCGGTAAGTGGTCACATCGTATTGAATCTCCTTGATGATCGCCTCTGTTTTCTTCCCTTCGAAATCGAGAGTAAATTTGGTGGTCGCCAAGTGGCCAGGTTTGACGCCTCTTAAAGCTGCTTCAAACTGCTGCCCATTCACTTCGATCGACTGTCCTTCCACTCCAGGAGAGTAAAAAACTGCAGGAATACTCCCAGCGCGACGGATCTGCTTCGTCGACATCTCAGTTCGTTTTTTTGCGGTCAGATTCATTCAATAATCTCCAATTTGCAATTCAAAATCTAAATCTAATATAGGGAGGAAATGGATTGGCCTGTGAGGATCGCCTCAATGGCCTGACTAAAAAGAGGTGCAACCGATACCACTTGTATCAGGGGGTTCTTCTCCAGCTTCTGTGAAAGAGGAACCGTATTGGTCACAATCATCTTTTCAATCGCACTTCCTGAAAACACATCACCTTCCATTAACCCGTGGGTGGCAATGGCGAAGATCTCACGCGCACCTGCACTTTTGCAGATACGTGCTGCCTTCTTTAGTGTTTCCCCAGTTGAAACCATGTCATCAACTAGAAGCACTTGCTTCCCCTTGACGTTGCCAATTAAGGCTCCGGCTTCAACATGTCCTGCATCCACGCGACGCTTATCAACGATCCCAAACTCGTGCTTTGCATCTTTAGCAAAGGCGCGAGCTAGTTTGATACTGCCGAGGTCTGGACCAACCACCACATAATCGGTGAGTCCAAACTTCTCCACTGCCTTCTGGAGCACCGGGCGGGCAAAGAGATTATCGACTGGTATATCGAAAAATCCCTCGATCTGCTCTGCATGCAAATCGATTGTCAGCCCATGATCCGCACCTGCTGTCTCAAGCAGATTGGCGACCAGTTTAGCAGTGATCGGCACTCGCCTTGAGCCCTCTCTCCGATCTTGTCTGGCATACCCAAAATAGGGAATGACCACATGGATCGAGCGGGCCGAAGCGCGTTTTAAAGCATCGACCAAAATCAACAGTTCCATGAGATAGTGGTTAGGACGCCGTGCGATCGTTTGCAGAACGAAAGCGTCCCTACCGCGGACATTGTCTAAAATCTCAACGCCTATCTCGCCATCAGGAAATGTTGATATCGAAACTTTCCCTAGATCTACTTGGAGGCTATTTGCTATCTGTTTTGCCAGCTCTGGATGCGAGCTACCGGAAAACAAAATAAACGAATTGCTATCCATCTAGGTAAAACCTCGTAAAATTGGGGTGGAAGGATTCGAACCTCCGCATGGCGGTACCAAAAACCGCTGCCTTACCGCTTGGCGACACCCCACCAGTAAAAAGAGCAATGATAGCCATCTCAAGATTAAACTGCAATGACTTCTTATAGCTGGCGCGAATCTCTATTAACTAAATTTTTTTTTAACCTATTTGTGGACAGAGCCCATTTTTCATGAGCCAAATGCCCCCCGTTGATTAATAAAAAATCCAAGGCTACTTCAGGAAAATTTAGAAGGATCTCCAGCCGTTTGACCATTTCGTTTCCCTGAGATCGATTTCTTTCAAAAGCATTTAATCCGGACTGAGAAAACTCAAAAACATCAGCAAATTCTCGAGTAGTTAAACCGAGGGATTCTCTGAACTTTATCACATCTTCAGGGGAAATTTTTCGCTCATAAATTGGATAAAAAATAAATGAAGAAGGCCCCCTGCTGCCAATTGTAGATAGCAGAATAATGGGATCCTGTTCTTTAGGATCTATACCCATAGCCAAGCAATATTCTGGATATGCGGGATTTTTAGTAGAGGGAATGCGATCTGCTAGAGATGAAAAGAGACGCTCTGAAATTGCTTGTTGCTGCGTTAATGGGAACTCAGGTCCTAAAGGGATCACATGCTTAGCCTTAAAATAGTTTTTATCATATGTGAAAACATACTTTCCCTTGATTTTTTCAAGCCTTCCTACAAGCGTTCTAGTTATCCTCTTTTCCAAAAATACATCTACGCCAATGATTTTTAAGTGTCGCATAATTCTCTGCTCCTCTGATTAATTAAGCGCAAAAGAGCTTGCTGCCTTTTTTCATTTATATGACTTCCTGAGATTAAGTTTATAATTTTTTTAAGCGAAAGGTTGCGCCGAAATTGCTCTACAATATCGCCATAGCCTAATCTCCTCCATTCAATTACATAGTTTAGCATTGTTGGTTCATCACTTTCTTTGGTAAAAATAGACCCTCTCGGCTGTAAATCAGCACCTAACATGTAATCGTCTTCTATGGCCAGCGCAGAGGGATTGTCATAAAAAGGGGCTAACTGCATTCCTTTTACTGACTGTATAAAGCCTAAATTTCGCCCATGCCGATCATGATTCCCAATTAAACTGTCCGCTAAAGTTAGGTATACAAATCTCTCCTGCTCAGCCCTCCTACCAGTTTGCTCCCCAATAATTTT
The DNA here is from genome assembly GCA_020050965.1 of Parachlamydiales bacterium. Taxonomy (GTDB): domain Bacteria; phylum Chlamydiota; class Chlamydiia; order Chlamydiales; family Rhabdochlamydiaceae; genus Sacchariniichlamydia. The sequence continues at coordinate 64 of JAGVJV010000083.1, read as the reverse complement.
GACGAGGCTTTCACAATCATATGCCCGATCAGATCCCACAAAATGATAAATATGCACAAGATCG
>JAGVJV010000254.1 GCA_020050965.1 Parachlamydiales bacterium | reverse complement strand
TATACCCGTTCCGTTTCAAAGGCACCCAAACGGACTGATTCAAAGCCCCGGGAATGAAATTGCTTTGAAAGGGTTTATATAAAATTCAATACTAACCCTTTCAATGCAATTCAATCGCAGGAACTTTCAATTCAGTCCTTTTGGGTACCTTTGAAACGGAACAGTTATAGAAGTCATGATCTAAAAATTTTTCTTGAGGGGAATTGATTTGTTAGAGTATGAAAAAAAAAATTATGATCGAGACGGATGTCCTAATAATAGGTTCTGGACCAGGAGGTGGCTCTGCAGCGGCACTCCTCGCAATGTATGGGGTCAAGACGATAATGATTACCCAATACAACAGGACATGTCGTACGCCTCGTGCGCACATCACCAACCAGAGGGCAATGGAAGTATTGCGCGACCTTGATCTGGAATCTGCTGTGATAGAAAAGGCAACACCGCAGCAAATCATGGGCGGTATCGTATTTTGCTCGTCTCTAGTAGGAGAGGAATTTGGCAGGATCCAGGGGTGGGGCACACATCCCTTGCGTAAAGCCGAATATGATTTAGCTAGTCCTACAAAGATATGCGACTTGCCGCAAAATCTGATGGAACCCATTCTAGTAAATGCTGCGGGTCGCTATGGCACGACTTTGCGCTTCAACTGGAAATATCTGTCACTTGTGCAAGATGATACTGGAGTAACGGTAGATATTAAGGATCAAGTCTCTGATACTGCATATAAGATACGGGCAAAATATGTAATTGGTGCTGACGGTGCCAACTCCAAAATTGCAGAGGACATCGGCCTTCCTATGGAAGGCAAAATGGGTGTGGCAGGATGCATGAACATTGTGTTTAAGGCTGACCTTACACGTTATGTTGCATATCGTCCAGGAGGTCTCTTTTGGGTGATGCAACCCGGTTCGGATATCGGAGGCATTGGTTTGGGCCTCATTAGAATGGTGCGGCCCTGGTACAAATGGATGGGTATCTGGGGTTACGACATCAATAAGCCGCCACCTAAGCTAACAGATGAAAAGGCAACAGAAATTGTTCATAACTTAATAGGCGATCATACAATTCCTATTAAAATCGATTCTACATCGTTATGGTCCGTAAATGATATGTATGCCAAGAAAAACACAGTTGGACGAGTATTCTGTTTGGGAGATGCAGTGCATCGGCATTCGCCAAATAATGGTCTTGGCTCCAATACCGCCATTCAGGACTCCTATAATTTGGCTTGGAAATTGGCCTATGTACTAAAAGGACTGGCAACTCCTACCCTTCTTGAGTCATACGATGAAGAACGTTCTCCGATTGCTAGGCAGGTAGTCAAGCGGGCTTCGCAGTCGATTAGCGAGTATGGCCAAATCTTTGATGCATTGGGATTGAGCATGAACAAAGATGCAGAGCATTTGATAGGAAACATACTGAAGCTAAAAGAAAACGATAAAATAGCAGCAGACACGCGAGAAAAACTCCGTCAAGCTATCGCTCTCAAGTCTTATGAGTTCAATACCCATGGTGTCGAGCTGAACCAGCGCTATAATTCTAAAGCTGTGGTCTCAGATGGTACAGAAGAGCCTGAATGGAAGCGCGACAAGGAGCTATACTACCAGGCATCAACGCGCCCTGGAGCAAAGTTGCCGCATGTTTGGTTGCAGCAAGGCGGGATGAAAATATCAAGTCTCGATCTATGCGGAAAAGGCAAATTTACTCTTTTAACTGGAATCGGTGGTGAAGCTTGGGTAGTGGCGGCTAAGGAAGTGACGGCCCAAACTGGCGTCGACATTCAAATTTTTGTTATTGGACCTGGTAGGCCTATCAAGGATCTTTATGGAGATTGGGCCAAACAGCGTGAAATTAGGGAAGCTGGCTGTATTCTAGTAAGACCAGATGGCTATATTTGCTTCCGTCATTCAACCTCTACTGCGATGGGTAGAGAATTACTGTTAAATGCAATGGGTCAAATTCTCGGCAAAAAAAGTGCTACTAATGACTAATAACTCATAATGATGAGTGGAATAAATATGATTGAGACCGATGTTCTGATAGTAGGCTCTGGCCCAGCAGGAGGATCTGCTGCTGCGCTCCTGGCAACGTATGGAATCAAGACAATGCTGATCACAGAGTCCAATTGGACTTGTCATATCCCCCGCGAGCATATCACGAATCAGCGGACGATGGAAGTTATGCGCGATCTTGGCCTGGAATCTGATGTGATAGAGAAGGCAACTCCGCAGCAAGTCATGGGCAATATCGTATTTTGTGAGTCGCTGGCCCTTGAGGAATTCGGCAGGATTCGAGCTTGGGGCACAGACCCAGCTCGCCAAGGAGATTATGATTTAGCTAGCCCGTGCAAAATGTGTGACATGCCACAGGACCTCTTAGAACCCATACTTGTGAATGCTGCAAGCCAACGAGGCGCGAATTTGTATTTTGACTGGAAATATCTCTCACTTACACAGGACGGTAACGGCGTAACTGTGGACGTGAAGGATCAAGTCACAGGTATTAATCAAAAAATATATGCAAAATATGTGATCGGCGCTGACGGTGCCCACTCCAAAATTGCAGAGGATATAGCCCTTCCGATGGAAGGCAAAATGGGTGTAGCAGGATCGATATTCATTGTATTTGAGGCTGACCTTGCTCGCTATGTTGTTGATCGCCCGAGCGTGCTCTATTTTATCCTGCAACCCGGTTCGGATATTGGAGGCATTGGGTTGGGCCTCATAAGAATGGTGCGGCCATGGTACAAATGGGCAGTACTATGGGGTTATGACATCAATAAGCCGCCACCTTTAGTGACAAACGAAATGGCGATTGAAATAGTCCAAAATCTGGTTGGAGATCATACAATTCCTATCAAAATCGAATCTATAACGATAGGCAAGATTAATGACATGTACGCCAGAAGAAACACAGTAGGAAGGGTATTCTGCGTAGGGGATGCAACACATCGGCATCCGCCAAATAATGGCCTTGGTTCCAATACCGCCATACAGGATTCCTATAACTTGGCGTGGAAATTAGCTCTGGTACTAAGAGGTCTGGCAGCTCCTACCCTTCTTGAGACATACAACGAAGAGCGTTCTCCTGTCGCCAGACAAGTTGTCAAACGGTCTACGCAGTCCATTGGCGAGTATGGCCAAATCTTTGATGCTTTGGGATTGGTCACTACACAGGACGAAAAACGAATGAAGGAAAAGATAGACAAGCTGAAGGATAATGATCTGGCAGCCGAAGACCTACGGGAAAAGCTCTATTTAGCTATTCATAACAAATCCTACGAGTACAATTGCCACGGTGTTGAGTTAAATCAGCGCTATGTTTCTATGGCTATTGTTTCCGATGGCACAGCAGAGCCAGAATGGAAACGTGATAAAGAGCTTTACTATCAAGCATCAACGCGGCCTGGAGCAAAGCTACCACATATTTGGTTGCAGCAAGGCGAGAAGAAAGTGTCAAGTCTTGATCTTTGTGGCAAGGGCAAGTTTACTCTTATAACTGGGATAGGTGGCGAAACATGGGTTGAGGCAGCTAAGAAGGTGGCAGCCCAAACAGGCGTGGATATACAGGCATTCGTTATTGGTCCCGGTCGCGACTTCCAGGACATTTATAACGACTGGGCCAACCAGCGTGAAATTAGAGAAGCAGGCTGTATTCTGGTAAGACCAGATGGTTATATTTGCTTCCGTCATTTCAATCCAACAGCTATTGAGATGGCTGTAGAATTTGTGTCCGGAGCAATGGCCCAAATTCTTGGCGTCAGAAAGGGATAAACCCCTTCCGTTCCAAAGGCACCCAAAAAGGACTGATTCAAAGCCCGGGGATTGAAATTGTTTTGAAAGGGGTAGTATTGAATTTAATACAACCCCTTTCAAAACAATTCAATCGCGGGAGCTTTCAATTCAGTCCTTTTGGGTGCCTTTGGAACGGAAGGGGTATATACCGAAACAACTTGAAGAATCGGGAATTCGACAAGGAGAGAGCCTACGGCGTGAGGTACAGAAAATCTCCCATGTATCATCGGCCTCGCCAAAGCCATCGGATTGATAGAAAATAAATCAATCGTACGAACGACTAGTCTACGCGACCAGTCGGAATCAGGATTAGAGGCTCAAACCCGCTTGTTTTTCCTATCCTTTAGCCCTTGCAATTCCCCTAAAGATCCTGTATCATAAGTATTTTCGATTTCCCCCCATTTTCCCATGAATAAAATAATTACTGAGACCCAGATTCATACTCAAAAGCCTGAGGGGTTTATCGCCCAGGTTGAAATTGCCGCCTGCTATATAGAAATAGGCGAGCGGTTCCTTCTTTTGCAGAGAGCTGGAAAAGAGGCTGGCACTTGGGGCGTTCCTGCAGGAAAATTGGAAAAGGATGAGACTCCACACAATGCTGCTATCCGGGAGCTATTTGAAG
>JAGVJV010000184.1 GCA_020050965.1 Parachlamydiales bacterium | reverse complement strand
GATAAACAGTGACTTTAGGTCGTGAGCTCACGGCCCCTACACTATGATCTCCGATTGCTCTTGCGACTGCGAGGATTCCATTGACGCGACCGCCTATGACTTTGCCGCCCCTGTTCTCAATCCCGTTTTTATAATTAGGGTCGTCAGGTTTTGCATCTTCGCTGAGCTGAATGCCGTTGTCGAGAATGGTTCGTGAATCGCCGACGTTGGCGGTCCAGAGTTTGTCATCCAGCATCATCGCGATCGTAGCAGTTGTGCCAGCGCGGCGCTGGTCGAACCCGATTTTTAACTTGACGCAAGCAATTTTAAGCGCATTCCAAATCGCTTCATCTGTAAGTCCCTTCGAGCAGAATTCTTCCAATGTTTGTTGGAATACTTGCTCTAGATTTTCTCTCACATGAAGAGCTGCCTCACGCCCCCCGTGGCCATCGAATACCCCGAAAAGCTGAACCGGGTATGCTTTGCCCATGACATTCAAATTGAACGTAGTCGCTAGATGTTCATCTTCCATCGTGGGTCTTCGACCAATGAAATGGCAAACGCCGACATCATAGCCACCGACCTTTTCCGTGTGTGCCTCTCCAGGAAAATCTTTTGGAGCAGTTAAGAATTGGAAAGGGCCGTCTACTTCTTCTTCGCCCTGCTTTTGGGTCCGAGCAAATTGCCTATCCAGTTTATCAGCGATGAGTTCACCGCCCGTTCTTACTCGCATGGATCTCAATAGATCGAATGACTGTTTTACCTCGTTAAAATCGGCCTCTGCAGAAGGAGGTGCTTGACCTAACCAATGTGCTAGCTGTTTTGGGGAGGCGATCGATAGGAAGGAGTAAAAGCTGATCAATCCAGCATTAGCTGTCATATGGAACTGCCTTAACCCCGAGGTTTTGGCCTGTTGCCAGAATCCGAATGTCGCAAAATAGCCCAAGAAGGCGATGCAGCCTAAAACTGCACGCCCTACAGCCTCAGCTAAAACAATTAGAGATACTCCCAGTAACGCCACTCTTCCTATTAAATGGTAGGAAATTTTTGAAGCGAGGGAAGCCTCATTACTTTTTAAAACAAGCCAATCGGCAAGTCCGGTTGTGGGTGAAATATTTTGATTACAGGCGGTAGCTGTCATGCATTTTCTCCTATTTTTTATGTAAATATTATAGCATGAAAATGGGTATGTTTACAAAAGAAGATACAATTTTTATTCAGATAGGATCAAACGAAGGGGTGATGCCAACCGATCCTCTCTGCTCCATGATTTTGAAGGATCAGTGGAAGGGGATCTTGATTGAACCTGTTCCTGCCATCTTTGAAAAACTTAAAAAAAATTATTCTGATCGCCCTCATCTCTATTTTGAAAATGTGGCGATCTCCGATAGGAGAAAAACCTGCGACTTTTACATTGTAGATGAGAAACTGCATCCCCATTTAAAGAATGAAGCGGGAGGGCCGTGGGGGAGCTTGGTTGGGTCACTGGATCGTGAACATATTTTCAAACACAAGCCAGGGCTTACTGAGAAAGGCATTAAGGCAATTCAAGTGCAGTGCGTCACCTTTCAAGACATTGTCGACAAATACCGATTAGATCACGTCGATGTATTGCATATGGATGCGGAAGGGCATGATGAGGCTATTTTAGCCTCGATCAATTTTGAAAAGATTAAGCCTAAGGTGATCGTTTTTGAACACATGCACATGGGATTTGCGAATTATCTCCAGTGCGTGGGCAGGCTGGAGTCATTTGGCTATTCTGTCCTCTACACTGGTCCGCGGGATACAGTCGTTGGCCTCATTACTATTTAGACTTTTCAGCGCTGTGATAGATCTTCCAGATTTGATTTGTGGTCTCATTGGATTTGGTTGGATTGCCGCCATCCCATCCCCAAGCCCAATAGCAGGTGCTATAACCTTGCTCTTTGGCCCACTGGGCAAATTGCTCGATGTCGTAAGCGGAGGCGTCTACATTGTCAAGCCCTACGGAGATTTGAGAAGGGGAGAATCCATAATTTTCTTTAAGCCAATCTGCCCATTCATTGACCCAAGTTTGCTCGCTTTGAAGGGGGTCGTAATAAGACATAATGTACATCCGATCGACTCCACAATGGCCCTGGGAATCTTTGGATGCATCGAGAATATTTTGCATATGCTCTTTCCATGTTGAAAATCCAGCGTTAGTACAGAGAGAAGTTTGAAGGGAGGGTTCTTGTGCTTTCACCGCTTTAATCAATTCCCCAACGCTTTGCTCAAGAGCCGTTTGATCTGGTTGTCCCCATTCCTCGAAATCAAAATCGATCCCATCTAGTTGATTTGCCTTGCAAAATGCGGTGAGAGTATTTGCACAAGCCTGAACTCCTAGCACTTTCAATGCGTCCCAGGTACTGCCGCTCCATCCTGCAGAGCTGCCCCCAAGGGACATTTTGACAGCTATCCCTTTGGCATGGCACTCTTCCACAAATTTCTGCAAATAGGTTTCATTAGGATGCTTTGGATCATAGAATTTGGATGAAGATGGAATGTCCTTATCCATATCGGTGCGAGAATCGATTTGATAATG
>JAGVJV010000201.1 GCA_020050965.1 Parachlamydiales bacterium | reverse complement strand
TGTGCTTTTGGGGAACATGAACAAGGGAAAGACTATGGGCCGCTCGTAAGCCATATCGGCGCCAAAGAGAACGGAGACTGTGTCTATCATACTCAATGTCTAGCAAATCGAGTAATTAATAATGCGTGTCCTCAGTGTGGACTTTTGCTTAACTCCAACTCGATAGAAAAATTCAAAGCTAAAGTGACTCCCCTTTACGAAGAACTAAAACAAGCTCAAGAACGATTAGAGTTGGAAATAAAACAAGAGAACGAAGATAGGGATCTAGCATTTGCTTTCTCATTGGAGGAGGATTCAGAAAGGGAAGTAGTTGCTGCTGAACAACCAATGTCTTTTAGTGATGCAGAGCTTGCAGCTGCGCGAAGAGTTCAAGAACAGCTTGACGGTGGAAGAGCGGGTCAACAAGGCGGGGGAGATAATTTAGGTCTCAGTAGGGAAGAACTTTTAGAAGCAGAACAAGATCAGCGCCGATACGATGAAGTCCAAGCAGCTGGTAATAGAAACCTACCTGTTCTTGGCTTACGCGCACTAGATGTTGACAGGCCGCGCCGCTGCCCTATGATCGCTCAGAACCAGTTAACAGTGCGCGTCTGGTCAGCTGTAGTAATTGCGTACGTAGCTCGAAACTACCTTTAAATCTGCGCGGCGTACTTGCTCTTGAGGCGGCTCACTTTATTGAGCTTGTAGATGCCCGACTTCACTGCTTTGTCGAGAAGTGAGTAGAGCGAATTCAGCTGAACCTTTGCTTCTTGCTCATTTTTCTCTGATGCGACTTTCTCAAATGAACGGACTGCTGTCTTGATGCTCGTTTTGAATGAGCGATTGCGCAGGCGTCGTTTCTCATGTTGGAGATCGCGCTTTTTTGCTGTTGGTCGTCTTTCTTTTTTTGCTTCTTTTTTTTCTTCTGCCATAAAAATCCAATTCCTTTAGAATCTAAAGGCGCAAGTATAGAAGATCCGGTCAAAAATGTCAAAACCCCTGTGGAAAATATTATTTCTTGTCATCGGAGCCCTCGCCCTTTGGCGGACCGTCACGGCATCCCTTGGCCTATGGGAATACTATCGCCTTGGCCCCGAAATTCCCGCCAAGGTTACCCATCTAGAGCTCATCCCAAAAGGATCAAAATATGCCCTCGAAGCAACCTTTACTTATGAGTACCGAGGGAAGACCTATACGGCAAAAAATGTTTTTAGAAAGCCCTACTACCTCAACCGGGCATCAGCCGAAGATCAGATCCAAAAAATGGCTGGGATGCCTTGGGCAGCATATGTCGATCACTCTCACCCGCACTATGCCGCTTTGGAGAAAAATTTCCCTCTCAAAGAATCTGTTTACGCTCTTTGCCTCATCGGGATTTTCCTCTATTTCGTCTATATCCGCTTTCACTTAGAACTTTTGGCAAGAAGCATGTAGAGCCAAGCAAGATAGGCCTCTTTTAGCCATTGAAGCGGCTTTAATGACCGTTTGGCCAAGGCAAATTTCCCTTGTAGGCTCAGATCGATCAAATCACCTGGGCAATAGAGTGTCCAACCTAATCTGTGCTTTAAGGAGATCTTCTCGACCGGCTGCAGACCATTCAAATTGATCGGAAGCGGCCCGCTTTTCACTCGGCGCCATCTGCCCCTGATTTCTTCATGTTGGTCGTAGAGAATCCCCTTCCCTGAGCCGTCCATGTTTGAGAAATAGCAGGTTTTTGTCCGGAGGAATTTCTCTGCAGGGCTTAAGGTTTTCTGGTTAAAGGTGTCGTCATGTAGGATCCAAACGATTCTAAACCCAAGTCTCTCATAATCGGCAGAGCGCCCTTTTGCCTCTTCTAATGACATAGGGGAATATTGGATTTCAAAAATGATCTTACTTTCCATGTCGGCCACATCGGCAATCCTCCCAATGGACGGGAATTGCACCTCCATTTCGGCTGAATTAAACAAATTTTTGATGAAGAATTGGAGCTGGAGATGGGGTAGCCCTTTTTGCGCAAGTCGGCAGGAGGAAGTAAGCTTGAGGTGAAAAAAATGGGGCTGGCGTTGATCGCCCTTGCGGAGGCGGACGATCCCTTGGCACCCGGGGCAATAATAATTTTTTCCCTTATAGGCTTGAGCAGCCAAAATAGGGCTCGTTTCATCAAAGGCGTAGACTTGCATGTTGAATTCCAGTATAATTTTAATCGATTTTAGATTATATCATAGCACATGACCAAAGAAGTAGAAACATCTCCGGCCTATTCAGCCCTTTTTAATCAGCAGCACCAGCAAAAAATCGACGAGCTAGTCAACCTGGCCAAAGACCAGGGCTTTGTCACCTACGAGGAGATCAATGAGATCCTCCCGATGAGCTTCGATTCGGCTGAGCAGATCGACCAAGTGCTCATTTTCTTGAGCGGCATGGATATCCAGATCCTCAACCAAGCTGAGGTGGAGCGGCAGAAAGAGCGCAAGAAAGAGGCCAAAGAACTCGAAGGGATTTCCCGCAAAGTCGAAGGCTCTTCTGACGACCCTGTCAGGATGTACCTCAAAGAGATGGGATCGGTTCCGCTACTTACTCGCGAAGAAGAAGTAGAGATCTCCAAGAGGATCGAAAAGGCGCAAATTCAGGTGGAGCGGATCATCATGCGTTTCCGCTACTCGACGCGCGAAGCGATCTCGATTGCCAATTATCTGCTGACTGGAAAAGAGCGTTTCGACAAATCGGTCGCCGAAAAAGAGGTCGAAGACAAACAATCCTATCTCACACTGCTTCCTAAGCTGATCGATCTGCTCAACGTAGAAGATAAGATCCAAGAAGGATTGCTCATCACGATGCGCGATCCCAAAATCAAGAAAGCCGACAAGCTGAAGGTTTCGGAAGATCTCGAAAAATGCCGCATCCGCACGCAAGCCTATTTGCGCCGCATGCACTTCCGCCATAATATCACCGAAGATTTTGTCGAAGTGATCATGGATGGCTACGACCGTTTTATCGTCTTAGAAAAAGAAATTC
>JAGVJV010000197.1 GCA_020050965.1 Parachlamydiales bacterium | reverse complement strand
CGTACATATTCTGTTCCATCGTAGTGGAGATCATTGTGGAATTAGCGTCCGTCAGCTGCTGCTTTGAAAGTGAATCTTGGTTTCTATTTAAAGCTTCTATCAACTCTATCAAAAAGTTAACCCTTCCAGGAACTGGCTGTGTAGGGTTTGGAACTTGATTTGCCTGTACCATATATTTCTCCTTTTAACTTATTAATTATTAACTACTTTTCTCGTTTTGAATCATCGCCGCAGTCAACTTTGTTTCCGATTCGATTACTGCTTGGAGCTGACTTAAGCCCTGCTTATACTGCTCGGACTGGAACTGCAGTTTTGTATTCGTTGAGGTTGAGAGCGCCGATACCGACTGGTTGACTGTTTGCAATCCGTCAGAAATCCCCTTAAGCATCGGACTATATTGACCACCATTTTGGTTACTCACAGCCTGCAAGATATTCGAGGCAAGATTGGACCCTGGAGGAGCTCCTGGCGCATCATTCCAATACGTACCACATGCATCTTTAATATTCTTAATCGCAGAGCTGATGTTATCGATCGTCCCCTTATCGATAATCGGATTTTTACAAGTAGACGATCCCTGCCAATCGAGGATTGCCTGGATTTGATCGATGTCCTGCTTGAACTTTTCAGCCATCGCTTCTTCCTGTGGAGTAGGCTCATCGGCGTTATTAGTATTGGAACCGAGAAGACCGTTGTAATTGTTCTGAGCATCTTGGAGCAAGTTGCGCAGGTCTGTATCAAAGTTTTCGGTTGCAGAAAGGATTCCGACCTGGTCACCGCCTTTATTATTGACGGCATCCTCTACTTCCATAAGCATGTACATGTTGTAACCAAACTGGTTCTTCGCATGAACGAGCATTGCCGCCAGCTTTTGGATATCTTTAAGGTCCATACCATATTGGTTAATGGCGTTTTCATAGGCTGCCCAGTCCTGAGCTGTCTGAGGATTTAATTGAGGCACCATGCCATTATCATTAGGACTCGATGTCATTATTTATTACTCCTTTTAACTAAATTATAACTTCCCTTATACGCAATTATAATAAAAAATTAATTATCTGTCAAGTTTTTGTTTAGGTAATATTAAGATGCCGTAACATCCTAATTATTAATTACTTTTTTCGTTTTGGATCATCGCCGCAGTGAGCTTTGTTTCTGACTCAATCACAGCTTGGAGCTGACTTAAGCCCTGCTTATACTGCTCTGACTGGAACTGAAGCTTTGTATTCGTTGAGGTTGAAAGTGCCGAAACCGACTGGTTGACTGTTTGCAAGCCATCTGAAATCGACTTGAGTAATGGACTATATTTCCCCGCATTCTGCTGGTTAACGGCAAACAAGATAGATCCTGCAATACCGAGTCCTGGAGAAGTTCCTGGTTGATCATTCCATTTATCACCAAACGCGTCTTTAATATTCTTAATCGCTGAACTGATGTTATCGATCGTTCCCTTATCGATAATGGGATTTTTACAACTTGGCGACTGCTGCCAATCAAGGATTGCCTGTAATTGATCAATATCCTGCTTGAATTTTTCTGCATCTGCACATTCTTGGGGAGTAGGTTCTGCATAGTCCTTACCATCACCTAGAAGCCCGTTGTAATTGTTCTGAGCATCTTGGAGCAGGTTGCGCAAGTCTGTATCGAAGTTTTCAGTTGCAGATAGAATTCCAACCTGGTCACCGCCTTTATTATTGACGGCATCCTCTAACTCCATTACCTGGTACATGTTGTAGCCAAACTGGGTCTTCGCATGGACGAGCATTGCTGCCAGCTTTTGAATCTCTTTCAGGTCAATGCCATATTGGTTAATGGCATTTTCATAGGCGGCCCAGTCCTGGGCTGTCTGAGGATTTAACTCTGGATAAAAATCGCTATTACTTGACATGGTTTTTATTCACTCATTTTAATTAATTACAATCTTCCTTAATCGCAATTATACCTGTTTATTAATTTTTTGTCAAATTTTTGTTTAGGAAGTATTAAGAAGAGGGAGCTTAGGACTTTGTCCAATCAGAGCGCTTGGCTCGTTTGGCTGGGGAATGGATTTTTTTCTTCGGATGCTTTTGATCCTCAGTGGGTTCCTGTGACATCGAAGAGGAGAACTTACGGGCTGAATCGTAGAGATCGCGCCGGCTTTGCTGGACGAGCTGCCACTGTTCAGGTGTGAAGTTACTAGGGTTTTCAGCATAAGCGTTGAGCTCGTCTTCCGACATCCCAGACTTCTCAGCTGTTTTCTTGGATATTTCTTGGAGCTTGGAATGGAGATGGGTCATCATATGGACCATCTCTTCACGCTTGTCTTTATCTGCCGATGGGAATTCTTTGCGCAGGGTTTCAAAGAAGACGACCGCCTCTCTGAGTACCTCTTCCATTTGGACCTTTTCTCCCTGCTCGAGGAGGGAGAGGAGTCTTTCGTATTCCCTTTTGATCATAAATTCATTATATCAAATAATTATTTAAATTTTAAGGGCAATTTTAAGAAGCTAATAGTGAAGGTTTTGAAGATTAGGATTGCAATTAAATTCGTTTGGGGCTTTAATTTTACCTAGCACCCAGGTATTGAGTGAGTTATATGGATCATCTGAAAGAGCTGTGCGACGAGTTACATTTGAATCCCGATCTTGAGAAGACGGAGACAGGACGTTTTGTTCTTCCCCTGCCTGCAATGAAGATTGAGGTAAAACCTTTAGATCCAGGTTCTTATTTCTACTGTCCGCTAGCGCCTTGCCCCAAAGTAAAGAAGGAGGAGCTGTTCATTCAACTGATGAAGGCTAATCTGTTTGGTCAAGGGACGATGGGGGCAGCGATTGCATTAAAGGGGGAAGAGAATCTCTTGACACTCTCTTTAGGAATGCCTTATGACATGGATTACCGGGCCTTTAAAGGGGCCTTAGAGGACTTCGCCAATATCGTTGAGTATTGGAGAGAGGAAATCGACCGCCACGTGAAACAAGCGGAAGATACGATTTTATGAACGGATATCTAATTGCAGAAGAGGGCCCACTTGCCGGGCTCACAATCGTCTTCGAAGAGGGAAAAGAGAACAACGAATGGACTCTTGGAAGAGATCCTGACACGACCGACATTTTGCTCGAAGACCCGATGGTTTCCAGAAGGCACGCGATTGTGCGCCTTAGTCCTGAAGGTTTTATCCTCGAAAATTTAAGCACTGTCAATCCGGCCACTCAGAACGGGATGGTCATCGCTGAGCCTGTTCTTTTGAAAGAGGGCGATATCATCCAAATAGGTTCGACCTTTTTTAACTTTAGCGAGAAACCTCCTCACGATGAGGAGCTTAGGGCGCCACCCCCTGCTGCTGAGCCGGCTAGAAGCGAGGGTCCCCGAGCAGAAATGCCCTCAGAGCTCCATTTTGGGCCCCATCCGGAGACTCGCTGGCTGCTCAAGGTGATCTCTGGACCCAATGCAGGCGCTGAGTTCGCCATGCACAAGTCGTCTACTTATCTGATCGGGAAGGACCCCAATATTTGCGATATCGTCTTCCAAGATTTGAGTGTCTCGCGCCAACATGCCCGCCTGTCTATTGATGAAGGGGATAATGTCTTCATCGAAGATTTGGGAAGCCGCAATGGGGTGATTGTTAATGGGGAGTTAATTACTGAAAAAACGCTGCTCACTTCTCAGGATTTGGTTGCTTTAGGAACGACGACGTTTTTGGTGGTGGATCGTCTCGAGGCCCGTGAGACGATTGTGGCACAAGCTGCTGTAATGCCTTCGACGCGGACTCCGGAAGCGGTGGCGGCAAGAAAGGAAAAGGGCGACTGGAAGGAGATGGTGATCCCTAAGCGCCATTTGGCTCTGGCAGCGGCGATGATCAGCGTCCTATTTGTCAGTATCTTTGGGATGATCTCTCTATTTAAGTCTGAGCCGATCGTGGTCAAACAGATCAATGAAAGTGAGAATATCCGTGAGGCTTTAGCCCAATTTACTGGGGTACAGTTCACTTTCAATCAACCTTCGGGCAAGCTCTTTTTGGTGGGACACGTTTTAACTAAGGTGAATCATCAGGAGCTGCTCTTTGCGCTTAAAGAGCTCCCCTTTATTAAGACGGTTCAAGACAATGTGGTCGTTGACGAGCTGGTTTGGCAGAACATGAATGATTTGCTCTCGAACAATCCTCAGTGGGCTAGCGTTTCGATGTACGCGACCGAGCCTGGAAGGTTTGTTCTGAGGGGCTATATCGACACCCTTCAGAATGCAGTGGCTCTTAGCGATTATATCAACCTCAATTTCAATTACTTAGATAGACTTCAGAACCAAGTGGTTGTCGAAAAGAGTTTGCAATCGGAGATCGCTGCGATGCTCATGAATAAGGGGCTATCGGGTATTACTTTTGACCTCGTCGATGGCGATTTGGTGCTTGCAGGCCGTGTAGGAAAAAATAAGGATATGACTCTGTCTGAACTGGTGGCCGATTTTAAAAAGGTACCGGGAATTCGGGAAGTGAGAAATTATGCGATTGTGACGACAGCTGAGGCTGAGCAGACCGATCTGTCCAGTCAGTTCACTGTCACCGGTTACTCCAAGCGGGACGAGATGGATTTTTACGTTGTGATCAATGGAAGAATTTTGGGGCAGGGCGATATTCTTGAGGGGATGCTCATTACTTCGATAAAGCCCAAGATTGTCTTGCTCGAGAAGGATGGACAGCATTTTAGGATCGATTACAACGTGCAGTAAATTGCTGTTGTACAAAAAATTGACGATGAGCATGATCAGGTTCGGGAAACCTAGGAGTTTATATGTTTGGTTTGGAAAAAAAACCTAAAGAGCCCTTCGAGTTTGACTTAGAGTCGGAATTACACAAGGATCCCTCTAAGGCTAAGGCTCTAGCGAAAGAAGTGGAAGAGCGGATTGGGAAGCTGAAAACACTGCTCAGACAAGGCGCTGACAACGATGATTTTGATGAATATGGCGTTCTATTACATGCCTACGCGGCGCTGCAGCGTGTCCTAAAACGAGTTATTGAGAAGAAGAAAAAATAAGGAGAATACAACATGAGTGGACCTACTTATCACTCACCATGGTCGGGAACGATTACATTTACGACTCTGATCAAGGCCTACATTAAGCTTCAGAGCCAGGTGGTTTCTGCCGTTCGGGCGGTAGCCAGCAAGGTCTCCCAGGCGACGCCCGGTAAATTTTTGCTCTTGCAATTCCAAATGAGCCAAGTGACTCAGATCGGTGAGTCGATCTCAAACGTCATCAGCCAGGTGATGTCCGTGATCAATAACTCGATTAGAAACCAAAAAACTCAATAAGGATAGGTTAATACCATGGCTGATCTTCAAAAGTTTAAAGACCACTTCATTCTACTCTGTGAAGCGGGATTCATCGCTGTTAATCAGGCCGATGAAGATGCTGCTTCCAAGCTTTTTAAAGCTTCTGAGCTGCTCAAGCCCGACAATACGCTCCCAAAGGTGGGCAGAGGCTATATGCACCTCATGAAACTCGAGCTCAAGCAGGCTTGTACTCTATTTGACGAAGTGATTGCAAAAGAGCCCAATAATGAGATGGCCAAGGCCTTTTTGGGTCTCAGCTATGCTCTGACAACGACTGAGGTGGCACGCGGCGAGCATCTGCTAGAGGAGGCTTCTGAAAAGACGAAGGATCCTCAAGTGAAAAAGCTGGCCGATACTGCCAT